>NZ_DKJF01000076.1:0-61143 GCF_002454615.1 Pseudomonas sp. UBA6699 | reverse complement strand
GAGCGATCGGCCTCCCCGGAAGTGCTTCTTCAGCCTGACGAGAATATCTTCTCCCGCCAGGCCAGTCACAACATACAAGCAGCGACCGCAGCTCGCGATGCGCCGCGCGGGCGGCGCTCGATCTCACAGGCGCTGAAAGAATCGAGGCGAGCCAACGGTTGACCACCCGCCAACCACTGCGTAGCCTTGCCACTTCGAGGTTCTTCGGCCAGGCCGAAGCTAAGACGGGAACGCGGTACAAGCCGCGGCTGCCCCCGCAACTGTAAGCGCCGACAACGGATCGACACAGCCACTGCGCCAACGCGCGGGAAGGCGTCATCCCGCCAGACTGCTGCCGTGGCAGGCAACTGGAACGGTGCAAGCCAGGAGACCTGCCTCGTCACGTTTTCGACTTTCAACCGGGCGGGGTGATCCGGTGGCGAACAAGCCCGGCCTGCCTGGCCGGTGGCTGTCGTCCTGCATGCCCGCGCCATACTGCCAAGGGCACTGCGACATGAAAACACTGGCCAAGCTCCCCGTTACCATCGTTACCGGCTTTCTCGGCTCGGGCAAGACCACGTTGCTGCGCCACATGCTCGACAACGCCCAGGGCCGCCGCATCGCGGTCATCGTCAACGAGTTCGGCGAACTGGGCATCGATGGCGAAATCCTCAAGCAATGCAGCATCGGTTGCACTGAAGAAGAGGCCACCGGCCGCGTTTACGAGCTGGCCAACGGCTGCTTGTGCTGCACCGTGCAGGAAGAATTCTTCCCGGTGATGCGCGAGCTGGTGGCACGCCGTGGCGACCTGGACCACATCCTGATCGAGACTAGCGGCCTGGCCCTGCCCAAACCGCTGGTGCAGGCCTTCCAGTGGCCGGAAATCCGCAACGCTTGCACCGTCGACGCCGTGATCACCGTGGTCGACAGCCCGGCGGTGGCTGCCGGCACCTTTGCCGCCTACCCGGACCAGGTCGATGCGCAGCGCAAGCTTGACCCCAACCTGGACCACGAGTCGCCCCTGCACGAGCTGTTCGCCGACCAGCTCGCCAGCGCTGACCTGGTGGTATTGAACAAGGCTGACTTGATCGACGCCGAAGGCCTGGCCAAGGTGCGTGCCGAAGTCGCCGAAGAACTGCCGCCGGCGGTGAAAGTGGTCGAAGCCAGCAGCGGCAAGCTGCCACTGGAAGTGCTGCTGGGCGTGGGCGCCGAGTCCGAGGCGCACATCGATGGCCGCCGTACCCACCACGACTCGCACCACGACGGCGACGATCATGACGATCATGACCACGACGCCTTCGACTCCATCTCCATCGACCTGCCGGAAGCCGACGAAAGCCTGCTGCTCGACGCCCTGACCCAGCTGGTGGTGGAGTTCGGCATCCTGCGTGCCAAAGGCTTCGCTGCCATCCCGGGCAAGCCGATGCGCCTGCTGGTGCAAGGCGTGGGTACCCGTTTCGACAAGCACTTCGATCGTGCCTGGCGTGCCGACGAGCCGCGCATCACCCGCCTGGTGCTGATCGGCCAGGACCTTGATGCGGCCCAGCTGGAAGCGCGCCTGCGCCAGGCCTTGGGCGCCTGACCCATGCACCTGCTGCGGACCCAGCCCGGCGGCTTTGTGCCGGATGACAGCATCGCCGACCTTGGCCAGACACCCGCCGAACTGGTGATACTCTGCAGCGGCGATTCTCACCTGGCGTTGCTGGCCGACACGGCCGAGCAATTGCCCGCAGGCTTCCCCAGCCTGCGCCTGGCCAACCCGATGCAGGTGCAGAACCACGCCTCGGTCGACCTGTACGTTGACCAGGTGCTGCGCCATGCCAAGGTCATCCTGGTGTCGCTGCACGGTGGCGTTGGTTATTGGCGCTATGGCGTAGAACAACTGGTCGAACTGGCGGCCCGTGGCGTGCAGCTGATCCTGGTGCCGGGCGACGACCGCCCGGACCCGGAACTGACCAGCCTGGGCAATGTCACCGGCGCGCAGGCCGAACGCCTGTGGCACTACCTGCGCCAAGGCGGCAAGGCCAACGCCATCAACCTGTTCAACTGCCTGGCCAGCCAGTGGCTGGGCCGCGACTATGCCTGGGACGAGCCGCAGCCGTTGCCGCGCACGGCGGTGTACCACCCACAAAAGGGCAGCGCGGCGCTGGAAGACTGGTACCCGCAGTGGCACCCCGAACACCCGGTAGCGCCGCTGCTGTTCTACCGCTCGCACCTGCAAGCCGCCAACACCGCGTTCATCGACGTGTTCTGCCAGCGCCTGCAGGCGGCCGGTCTGAATCCATTGCCGATCGCCGTGGCCAGCCTGAAGGAAAGCGCCTGCCTGGAGCAGGTCGAAGCCTGGCTGGACGAGGTCGGCGCCGAGGTGCTGGTCAACACCACCGGTTTTGCCCTGTCCAGCCCCGAACGCCCCAACCTGCGCCCGTTCCGCCGTGATATCCCGGTGTTGCAGGCCATTTGCGCGCAGGACAACCAGCCCGGCTGGGAAGCCAGCGAACAGGGCCTGGGTGCGCGCGACCTGGCCATGCACATTGCCTTGCCCGAGCTGGACGGGCGCATCATCACCCGGCCGGTCAGTTTCAAGGACATGGCCTGGCGCAGCGAGCGCAGCCAGTCGGACGTGGTGTGCTACCGCGCCCACCCCGAACGCATGGACTTCGTCGCCGAGCTGGCGCGCCGTTGGGTCGAGCTGGCTCGCCTGCCCAATGGGCAGAAGCGCGTGGCCCTGGTGCTGGCCAACTACCCGACCCGGGATGGCCGTATTGGCAACGGCGTTGGCCTGGATACGCCCGCTGCGGCCCTGAACATCCTCAAGGCATTGCAAGCCGAAGGCTACCCGGTGGCCGACCTGCCGGGCAGTGGCACGCAGCTGATCCAGCAGTTGCTCGGTGGCGCGACCAACGACCTTGACCACCTCGACCAGCGCCCTTGCGCCCAGAGCTTGAGCCTGGCCGACTACCAGGCTGCGTTCGCGCGCCTGCCCGAAGCCAACCGCCAGGCGGTGCTGGAACGGTGGGGGCCACCCCAGCAGGACCCGATGTTCCGCAGTGGCCGGCTGATGGTCGCCGGCCTGCGGTTTGGCCTGACCTTTGTCGGCATCCAGCCGGCACGTGGCTACCAGGTGGACCCCAGCGCGGTCTACCACGACCCCGACCTGGTGCCGCCACATGGTTACCTGGCGTTTCACTTCTGGCTGCGCCATGCCTTCGCTGCCGACGCGGTGATACACGTTGGCAAGCACGGCAACCTCGAATGGCTACCAGGCAAGGGCGTAGGGCTATCGGCGCAGTGCTGGCCGGACGCCTTGCTCGGCCCGCTGCCGAACATCTACCCGTTCATCGTCAACGACCCCGGTGAGGGCGCCCAGGCCAAGCGCCGTACCCAGGCGGTGATCATCGACCACCTCATGCCACCGCTGACCCGTGCCGAGACTTACGGGCCGTTGCGCCACCTGGAGCAACTGGCCGACGAGTTCTATGAAGCGCAACTGCTCGACCCTCGGCGGGCGCGCGAGTTGCAGCGCGACATCCTCGAACTGGTCAAGGCCAACCATATCGACCGCGAGCTGCAGCTGGAGGGGCAGTTGGACGATGCTGCCGTATGGCTGCCGCGCCTGGACACTTACCTGTGCGACCTCAAGGAGTCGCAGATCCGCGACGGCCTGCATGTGTTTGGCCAATCGCCTGCCGGGCGCCTGCGGCTGGATACGCTGCTGGCGTTGCTCAGGGTCGAGCGCGGCGACGGCCGAGGCGGCAATGCCAGCCTGCTACGCACCTTGGCCAAGGCGCTGGTACCCGGCTTCGACCCGCTGGATTGCGAACTCGGCCAGCCGTGGCAGGGCGACCGCCCCGAGCCGTTGCAAGCGGTAAGCAGCGAGGCATGGCGCACCTGTGGCGATACACGGGAGCGCCTGGAGCTATTGGCGCTGCAACTGATCGAGCAGGCGCTGGCCGGCACTGCACAGCTACCTGACAGCCCCGCATGGCACCCCGTGCATGCGGTCCTGCAAGCCCTGTGCATGGAGGTGGCGCCGGGCCTGGATGCCTGCGGCAGCGCAGAAATGCAGGGCTTGCTGGCGGCGCTGGCCGGGCGCTTCGTGCCGGCGGGGCCCAGTGGCGCGCCCAGCCGTGGCCGCCTCGATGTGCTGCCCACCGGCCGTAACTTCTATACCGTGGACGTGCGCAACCTGCCTACCACCACGGCCTGGCGCCTGGGCTTCGCCTCGGCCAACCTGATTCTTGAACGCCACCTGCAGGACCATGGCGACCACCTGCGCCAGTTGGGCCTTTCAGTGTGGGGTACCGCTACCATGCGTACCGGCGGCGACGACATCGCCCAGGCCATGGCGCTGATGGGCGTGCGGCCGGTGTGGGCCAGCGGTAGCCAACGGGTCGATGACTTCGAGATCTTGCCGCTGAGTTTGCTCGACCGCCCACGGGTGGACGTGACCTTGCGCGTTTCCGGGTTCTTCCGCGATGCCTTCGGCAACCTGATCCGCCTGTTCGATGCCGCGGTGCAAGCGGTGGCGGCGCTGGACGAGCCCGACGACCTCAACCCCTTGGCTGCCCGTGTACGCACCGAGCGCGCTGCGCTGCAGGCCCAGGGTACAAGCGCCGAACAGGCCGCTCGGCAGGCTGGCTGGCGGGTCTTCGGGGCCAAACCCGGCGCCTACGGTGCCGGGGTGCAGAATGCCATCGACGGCCGCTTGTGGCACAGCCGCGAAGACCTGGCCGAGGTCTACCTTAACCATGGCGGCTATGCCTACGGCGGCAGCGATGACGGCACCCCGGCCCGCGCCCAGTTCGCCCAGCGCCTGGCCAAGGTCCAGGCGGTGTTGCAAAACCAGGACAACCACGAGCACGACCTGCTCGATTCCAACGACTACTACCAGTTCCAGGGTGGCATGCTGGCGGCTTCAGAAACCCTGGGCGGGGCCGGCGTGGCCAGTTACCACGGTGACCACAGCCAGGTGGACCGGCCGCGCATCCGCACCTTGAAAGAAGAGCTGAACCGGGTGATCCGCGCCCGTGCGCTGAACCCCAAGTGGATCGATGGGGTCAAGCGACATGGCTACAAAGGCGCCTTCGAGATGGCGGCGACGGTGGACAACCTGTTCGCCTTCGACGCCACCACGCACCTGATCGACGACCATCATTACCAGGGGCTGGCCGACGCCTATGTGCTCGACCCGGCCACCCGCGACTTCATGCGCGAGCACAACCCCGAGGCCTTGCGTGACCTTACCGAGCGCCTGCTTGAGGCCCAGCAACGTGGCCTGTGGCAAGCGCCTGGTGACTACCGCGAAGCGCTTGAGGAGCAACTGCTCGACGGCGAGGAACAGGCTTGACATGAGTGAACCCGTACAATTTCCGCTGGCGGCCGTGGTGGGTGCCGAGGACCTGAAGCTGGCCCTGTGCCTGACGGCCATCGACCCGAAAATCGGCGGCGTGCTGATCGAAGGCCCGCGCGGCATGGCCAAGAGCACCTTGGCCCGTGGCCTGGCCGACCTGCTGGGTGAGGGCCCGTTCGTGACCCTGCCGCTGGGTGCCAGTGAGGAACGGTTGGTCGGTACCCTGGACCTCGACGCCGCGCTTGGCCAGGGCAAGGCTCAGTTCTCCCCAGGGGTGCTGGCCCAGGCCGATGGCGGCGTGCTGTATGTGGATGAAGTCAACCTGCTTCCAGATACCCTGGTCGACCTGTTGCTTGACGTGGCCGCCAGCGGTACCAACCGCGTCGAGCGCGACGGCATCTCGCACCGCCACAGCGCCCGCTTCGTGCTGATCGGCACCATGAACCCGGAAGAAGGCGAACTGCGCCCGCAGTTGCTCGACCGGTTCGGCCTTAATGTGGCCCTGGAAGGTTTGCCCGAACCTGCGGCCCGGCAGCAGATCATCCGTCGGCGCCTGGCCTTCGACCATGACCCGCAGGCTTTCTGCGCGCAATGGGCGCAGGCACAGGCGCAGTTGCGCGAGCGCTGCCAGGCGGCGCGCCAAGTGCTGGCGGGCATTGCCCTGGACGACCAGGCACTGGCCTGGATCACCGAGCGCTGTTTTGCTGCTGGCGTGGATGGCTTGCGCGCCGACCTGGTCTGGCTGCGCGCGGCGCGCGCCCACTGTGCCTGGCGCGGTGGTGCAGCCATTGAAGAAACCGACGTGGAGGCCGTAGCCGAATTTGCCTTGCGCCATCGCCGCCGGGTGGCGCCACAGGCCAATCCGCCAGCCCCCCCGCAACAGGCCGAACAGCCGGCCGGCAGCAACCCTGGTGAACAAGGCGGGCAGGGCGATTGGGGTGCATTGCCCGCGCAGCCGGTGGCCAGTGGCGCCCGTCGCGAGGTGCCAAACTGGGCAAAAAAGCCCTGAGCCCCCCCCAGCCACACGCCATAGGGGGGGATGCCAAGGCGGGTGCAGGCAAGCAGCACGGTGCCAGCCGGGGGCGCGCACGCGACGCGGTGACAGGTAGGGTCGCCTGGCTGCCGACCTTGCTCAAGGGGCGCCCACGCCAGCGCCAGGACCTGTGCTGGCAGCAACGCCGGGCCAGGCCTGCCGAACTGTGGTTGGTGATCGTCGATGCTTCGGCTTCAACCCGCCGCCACCAGGCCCTGGCGCAAACCAAGGGGGTGTTGGCAGCACTGTTCGATCAGGCTTATCGCCAGCGTGCTCGCCTGGCGCTGCTCACGGCCAGCGGGCGCACGCCGCAGTGGCAGCGCCATGGCCTCAAGGCGTCGGCGGCCTTGCAGCCATGGCTACAGGCATTGGGGGCTGGCGGGGGCACGCCACTGTTCGCAGCCCTGGAGCAGGCCCGGCATTGGCTGCAGGCACGCCAGCGGGCACACCCGCAAGAAGTGCTGCGCTGCCTGGTGTTTACCGATGGGCGCGTGCAGCACAGCAACACGGTCCAACCCATGCCTTGTGCCACGCTGTTGGTGGACATGGAACTGGCACCGGTACGGCTAGGGCGTGCCCAGCGCCTGGCCGAGCAATTGCAGGCGGATTATCAGCACTTGCACCACTTTAAGCTGGCGTATTGAAGAGGGGCACTGCGGCACAATGTCGCAAGTGACAAAGTTGTCAGGCCTGCACGATGAAAGTTGCACAAGTGCGTGGCGCTGCACGCACTTGTTATAAACGCCGGTATTATTTCGGCATCGACCAAGGTTGCAGGTCGTAACCTTTTTCGCACAATTCGGCGCGCACTTCCTCGATCAGGCTGGCCCACTGCGCGGGGTCGGAGTAGATGCGCGAAGACACCTGCTTGGCGCCAATGCGGGTGTTGGTCCGGTCGATCACTGCCAGGCTGAGTTCACCAGTGCCATTGGGGGCATCCCAGGCTACGCACTGGAAGGGTTCGAAGGCGTGGTCGGCAATCAGCAGTGCTTCGTTGACACGGAGCGGGGCATTCATGGTTCGGTCTCTCTATGGTCCCAAACAGCGAAGTAAGTCCGCGTTGCTTAAAAGTCGCCTCAGGTGCGCGAAGTGCAGCGCGGGGTTATGTGTACTGATGCTCGCTGTGCGGTAGCAAGTCACACATTGCGAATAAATTTTTTGCCAGGGCTATCTCCGTTATTCCCTGCGCCGCCATGTGATGTCGTTAAAGTGCGAAAATTCCCGTGGGCGTTTGTAAAAAAATGCGTCGGCAGACGGACGGTACTGGGCAGTGTCAACTTCGTTGCTACTGTTAAACGGGCGCCACAACTTGCTGTTTTACTTTAAAAAAATCAAACAATGGCGCCAAGGATCGGTCATGCAACAGCCTGCCGCGCAACGCCGTTTGCTGATCGTCGACCCCTGCGACGATTGCCACCGCCTATTGCCGGGCCTGCGCAACGCCGGCTGGGATGTCGACAGCTGCATGCTCACCGCTGCACTGGACCACCCCTGCGATGTGGGCCTGCTGCGCTTGCAGGCCGCGCACCTGCGGCACCCGGACGCGGTCAAGGACATGATCAAGCGCAGCAACACCGAGTGGATCGCCGTGCTGAGCGCCGACCAACTGCGCATGCCAGCCTTCGGTGACTTTGTGTGTGAGTGGTTTTTCGACTTCCACACCTTGCCGTTCGACGTCTCGCGCGTGCAGGTTACCCTGGGCCGGGCGTTCGGCATGGCGCGCCTGCGCGGCAAGGGTGCGGTCAAGGTCGATGAAGCGAACGACGAATTGCTCGGTGACAGCCGGCCGATTCGCGAACTGCGCAAGCTGCTGGGCAAACTGGCGCCTACCGAATCACCTGTGCTCATCCGCGGTGAAAGCGGCACTGGCAAGGAGCTGGTGGCGCGCACGCTGCACCGCCAGTCGCAGCGCAGTGATCAGCCGTTCATCGCCATCAACTGTGGCGCCATCCCTGAGCATTTGATCCAGTCCGAATTGTTCGGCCACGAGAAAGGCGCTTTTACCGGGGCGCACCAGCGCAAGGTCGGGCGTATCGAAGCGGCCCACGGCGGCACCTTGTTCCTGGACGAAATTGGCGACTTGCCGCTGGAACTGCAGGCCAACCTGCTGCGCTTTCTGCAGGAGAAGCACATCGAGCGGGTAGGCGGCAGCCAGCCAATACCGGTGGATGTGCGGGTGTTGGCGGCGACCCACGTGGACCTGGAACGGGCCATTGAGCAGGGGCGTTTTCGCGAAGACCTGTATTACCGCCTGAACGTATTGCAGGTGGTGACAGCACCGCTGCGCGACCGGCACGGCGATTTGTCCATGCTGGCCAACCATTTTGCCCATTTCTACAGCCTGGAAACCGGGCGCCGGCCGCGCTCCTTCAGTGAACACGCCTTGGCAGCCATGGGCCATCATGACTGGCCGGGGAACGTTCGCGAGCTGGCCAACCGCGTACGCCGCGGGCTGGTGCTGGCCGAAGGGCGGCAGATCGAGGCGCAGGACCTGGGCTTGCAGTTGCACGACCAGGAACAGCAGCCGTTAGGCACCCTGGAAGAATACAAGCACCGCGCCGAGCGCCAGGCCTTGTGCGATGTGCTCAACCGGCACAGTGACAACCTGAGCATGGCTGCCAAGGTGCTGGGTGTTTCACGGCCGACGTTCTACCGCTTGTTGCACAAGCACCAGATACGCTGAGCGTTACACCACGGCACCTGGGCGAACATCACCCAGGGCCGAACCCCTCAATGCGGTCCGCGCGGGATGGTCTTGAGCAGGTCTTCGGGGCTGATGTGCCCAACCACTTGTGCAACCGCGCTGCCCGGTGTCGGCAGGTCGATGATATGGCTCTTCATCTTGCCGATCACATGCATCTCGCACGGCTTGCAGTCGAATTTCAGCGTCAGTACCTCGTCGCCCTGAATCAGCTGCATGGGCGCGACCTTGGTGCGTACGCCGGTGACACCCTTGGCCTGCTTGGGGCACAGGTTGAAGCTGAAACGCAGGCAGTGCTTGGTGATCATCACCGGCACCTCGCCGTGCTCTTCATGGGCCTCGTAGGCGGCGTCGATCAGTTGCACGCCATGGCGGTGGTAGAAGTCGCGAGCCTTCTGGTTGTACACGTTGGCCAGGAACGACAGGTGCGACTCAGGGTACACCGGCGGCGGCGTGGTCTCGGCCTTGCGCGCGCCGCGTGGGTGGGCCTGTACCCGCGCGGCGGTCAGTGCCTCGATGGCCTCGCGGCGCAGGGCCTTGAGCTGCGAGTTGGGGATGAAGTACGCCTGCGGGGCGTCCAGCTCGATACGGTCGGCGTGGTACATAGTGGTACCCAGCTGGCCGAGCAGGTCGTGCAGTTGCTCCAGTGCCTGCTGGGGCTTGTTGGCGACGCCGAACGGGCCCTCCAGGGCTACCTGCACACTGACCCCTTCCTCGCTGCTCAGGGTCAGCAGCAGGCGTTGCTCGCGCAGCACCGCGTGCCACTCCACGCCCACCCGGCGTTCGGAGGACGTGCGCTGCAAGGCCTGTTGCCAGTTGTGGTCCAGGTTGCGCGACAACGGGTGGTTGGGGCGCAGCTTGTGCAACCCTTCGGGCATTTCATTGGGCTCGACGCGGTAGCGGTAGCGTGCTTGGCCGTCTTCTTCAAACTCGCCACGGGGCTCGGCGATGTTGGCGCGAAAACCCAGCACTTCGCGTTTGACCAGCACATTCAGGCCGTCGCCGTTGGTCAACGGCACGTCGGTCACCACGTGCAGGTCGCGCTTGCCGACCTTTTCCACCACGCCCACCGGCAGGCCGGTGAAGGTTGGCGAGTCGAATGCGCCGATATCGACCTTGCGGTCGGTGACGAAGTAGTCGGTGCTGCCGCGGTGGAAGGTCTTGTCCGGGTCGGGCAGGAAGAAGTGCTCGGTGCGCCCGCTGGAAGCGCGGGCATAGTGCGGGCGGCCTTCCAGGATGGCGTCCAGTTCCTTGCGGTAGTGGGCCGTGATGTTCTTCACATAGCCCATGTCCTTGTAACGCCCTTCGATCTTGAACGAGCGCACGCCGGCATCGACCAGGTCGGCCAGGTTGGCGGTCTGGTTGTTGTCTTTCATCGACAGCAGGTGTTTCTCGAACGCGACCACGCGGCCCTGGTCATCCTTCAGGGTGTAGGGCAGGCGGCAGGCCTGCGAGCAGTCGCCACGGTTGGCGCTGCGCCCGGTTTGCGCGTGGGAGATGTTGCACTGGCCGGAAAATGCCACGCACAGTGCACCATGGATGAAGAACTCGATGGCCGCGTCGGTTTCGGCGGCGATGCTGCGGATTTGCTGCAAATTCAGCTCGCGGGCCAGCACCAGTTGCGAGAAACCGGCCTGGTCGAGGAATTTCGCCCGCTCCAGGGTACGAATGTCGGTCTGGGTGCTGGCGTGCAGCTCGATCGGCGGGATGTCCAGCTCCATCACCCCCAGGTCCTGCACGATCAGTGCATCGACACCGGCGTCATGCAACTGGTGGATCAGCTTGCGCGCCGGCTCCAGCTCGTTGTCGTGGAGGATGGTGTTGATGGTGGTGAACACGCGCGCATGGTACCGATGGGCGAACTCGACCAGTTCGGCAATGTCGCTGACTTCGTTGCAGGCATTGTGGCGCGCGCCGAAGCTTGGGCCGCCGATGTAGATGGCATCAGCGCCGTGCAGGATCGCCTCACGGGCGATGGCCACGTCACGCGCAGGGCTGAGCAGTTCCAGCTGGTTCTTTGGAAGGGACATGTCGTTGTATTTTCGGGCTGTCACGGGTTAGGCGCGCATTGTAGCGGCGAAACGGGCTGGCGGCACCCTTGGGCTGCCCGAAGGTGTGCAGCCAGGGTGCGAGGGGGCGGCAACGACGGCCGGTCAGCGCTTGGCGGCCATCGCCGTCACTTCGACGCGCATGCCGTCGAACGCCAGGGCGGCCACGCCAACGGCGGCACGTACCGGCCAGGGTTTGCTGAAGAAGCGCTGGTACACTTCGTTGAATGGCGCGCGGTCGGCCATGTCGGTCAGGTAGATGGTCAGGTGCAGCACGCGGTCCATACCGCTGCCGGCTTTTTCCAGCGCCACTTTCAAGGCCTGCAGGGTGCACTCGCTTTGCGCGACGATGCCACCCAGCTCCAGGCTGCCGTCGGCACGGGTTGGGATCTGGGTGGTGACCAGCACGCCGTTGTACTCGGCGACGTCGGAAGAAATCGAGTCGGCGTCCGGGTCGGGGGTATAGATGATGTCTGCTTGAGCCATGGTGTGGTTTGCCTTGCAACGGAAGGAAACGGCAAGCCTACGCGAGCGCAACGCACCGGTCGAGCGCACCCCGGCGTTTGTAAAGCGCGGCGTTCACCGGCAGAATCGCGGCCGATTGCCAGACCAGAGGTTTACGTTGAACGAACAGACTTTGTCCCGGCGCCTGGAGCGCGTGGCTGCCTATGTGCCGCAGGGCGCGCGCCTGGCCGACATTGGCTCGGACCACGGCTTCCTGCCGGTGGCGTTGATGCTGCGCGGGGTGATCGAGGCCGGGGTGGCCGGTGAGGTGGCGCAGGTGCCGTTCGCCTCGGCCCAACGCACGGTGAGCCGCAACGGCCTGGAGGCCTCTGTGGCCGTGCGCCTGGCCGATGGCTTGGCAGCCATCGAGCCACAGGACCGTATCACGGTGGTCAGCCTGTGCGGCATGGGCGGCGACACCATGTGCGCCATCCTGCAGGCAGGCCCGCAGCGCTTGGCCGGCGTCACCCGCCTGGTACTGCAGCCCAACGGCGGTGAGCGCGAACTACGCCAGTGGCTGGCCGGCAATGGCTACCGGATCGTCCACGAGGAACTGCTGCGGGAAAACCGCTTCGACTACGAGATCATCGTTGCCGAGCCGGGCAGGGCGGTGTACACCGCTCAACAGCTGTACTTCGGGCCGTTGCTGATGCAGGAAAAAAGCGCGGCGTTCCTGGGTAAATGGCAGCGCATGCTGCGCCAGAAGCAGCACACCCTGGCCAATTTCCAGCGGGCCCGGGGCGCAGTGCCGCAAGCGAAGATAGACGACTTCAACCAGTAGGTAGGCTGGATAACGCAGCTGCTGGCCTGAGTCACTGTTGCGGGCAGTTGCTCATCTCGCGGTAACTGATTTCGTGCTTCTGGTCATGGTGGTCGAGGTACACCATGTGAGCGGTGCCGATCTGGCAGTCGCCGACGTTGCTGGGCGGGGTGATGGAAATCACTTTGGCCACATCCAGGTACATGCCGTATGCATAGTTGCTACTGGCTGGCTGATCGTTGCCCGTGGCGGCGAGGGATGCGCACGAAGCCATGGCAGCGAAAATGGCGATTATAGCGAGGGAGGGTTTCATGGCTGGCTCCTTTTACAATGTATGACTAATGATGTATTCAAAGGCCTTACACAATAAATGGGCTAAGTTGTGATAGATTCCTGCCTTTAACGTAACAATAACACCCAGTAAGGAGCTCACTTTCATGGACATGCTGCATGCCATGCGTACCTTCGCCCGTGTGGTGGAATGCGGCAGCTTCGCGGCGGCCGCCAACGCCCTGGACATCTCTGCGGCACAGGTTTCGCGCATCGTGGCGGAGCTGGAAAACCAGTTGCAGACCCGCCTGTTGCACCGCACCACCCGGCGCTTGCGCATGAGCGAGGCCGGCGAGCGGTTTCTCGAGCGGGCGCGGCAGATCATGCTGCTGACCGAAGAAGCGGTGGGCGAGGCCCGTGGTGCGCACCTGACGCCGCGTGGGCGGTTACGTCTGCACTGTCCCCATGGCCTGGGGCTGTTGCTGATGCCGCTGGTGGCCGGCTACAACGCGTTGTGCCCGGAGGTGGTGATCGAGTTGACCCTGTCACAGCGCAACCCCGACCCGCTGGCCGAAGGGCATGATGTGGTGATTACCGTTGACGGCGCGTTGCCCGATTCGCAGCTGATCGCGGTGCCGCTGGGCAATATCTTCAGTATCCCCTGCGCGGCCCCGGCCTACCTGGAAGCCAATGGCGTACCGGAAAGCCCCGAAGACTTGCACGGCCATCGTTGCCTGCGCATGTCGTACCCCCTGTACGAAGGTGACTGGGTGTTCCCGCAAGGGGTCGACCAGTGTGTGATCGTACCGAAGGACGGTTTCTCCACCAATGTTGCCGATGCCATGCTGGTGGCCAGCGAGTTGGGCATGGGCATAGGCCTGTTGCCGTTCTACACCGCCAGCCAGGCGATCGGGCAGGGACGGCTGTGCCGCCTGTTGGCGCCGTATCGGCTGCGCGAGAGTGCGCTGTATGCAATTTACCCGTCACGGCACTACCTGGATGCCAAGGTGCGTACCTGGATCGACTACCTCAAGGAGCAGTTGCCAGCGCTGTTCGAAAGGCACGCCGAGCTGGTGGACGACGCTCGCTACTGGCGCTAGGTGGGCAGAGCCTGGCGCCAGGGCTCGGTCGTCGACCTACTAAAGCGTGTAGTGCTTCAGCTCCCGCGCAATCAGCATGCGCTGGATTTCGCTCGAGCCTTCGTAGATCTGGGTGATCCGGGCATCGCGGTAGTAACGCTCTACCGGGTAGTCTTCCAGGTAGCCGTAGCCGCCATGTACCTGGATCGCCATCGAGCACACCCGTTCGGCCATTTCCGAGGCGAACAGCTTGGCCTGGGATGCCTCTGACAGGCACGGCCTGCCGGCGCTGCGCAGGCGCGCAGCATGCAAAATCAGCAGCCGCGCGGCGTTTACTTGCACCTGCATGTCGGCCAACAGGTTGGCGATGCTCTGGTGCTCGTTGATCGGCTTGCCGAATTGCACACGGTCCCGTGAATAACCCAGCGCTGCTTCGAACGCCGCACGGGCGATGCCCAGCGCTTGCGCGGCGATACCGATCCGGCCCCCTTCAAGGTTGGACAAGGCGATGGCCAGGCCCTTGCCGCGCTCACCCAGCAGGTTGGCGGCCGGTACACGGCAGTTGTCGAACGTGACCGCGCAGGTATCAGAGGCGCGGATGCCCATCTTGTGTTCGCTGCGGTCGACTTTGAAGCCCGGGTTGTCGGTAGGCACCAGAAAGGCCGACAGGCCCTTCTTGCCCAGGTCCGGGTCGGTTACCGCAAACACGATCGCCAGGCCGGCACGCCGGGCATTGCTGACGAACTGCTTGGCGCCATTGATTACCCATTGGCCGTCTACCAACTCTGCGCGGGTCCGCAGGTTATGCGCCTCGGAGCCGGCTTGCGGCTCGGTCAGGCAGAAGCAGCCGATCACTTCACCCGTGGCCAGGCGCGGCAGCCATTGCTGCTGTTGGTCGGCCGTGCCATATGCCAGCAGCGGGCCGCAACCCACGGAGTTGTGAATGCTCATCATCGCCCCGGTGGCGCCACAACCGGCGGAAATTTCCTCTACCGCCAGGGCATAGGCGACGTAGTCGGTGTAGCTGCCGCCAAAATCTTCGGGCACGACCATGCCCAGCAGGCCCAGTTCGCCCATCTTGCGTACCACGTCGTCGTCGATCCAGCCGGCCTTTTCCCAGGCCTGGGCGTGCGGGGCGATTTCGCCACGGGCAAAATCGCGCGCCATGTCGCGGATCATGATCTGTTCTTCGCTCAGTTCCAGGTCTTGCATCGGTGTACTCCCGGGCTCACAGGCCTTCGAAGAATTGGTCGACCCGCTGGCGTTGCAGTGCAGCCAGGGTGGGTGGGTTCCAGCGCGGTTGCTTGTCCTTGTCGATGATCAGGGCGCGTACGCCTTCGATGATATCGCCATGCTGGAACCACTGGCGGTCCAGGTGCAGCTCCATGGCAAAGCACGCCTCCAGGTCCCGTTGGCGGCCCCGGCGCAGCATCTCCAGCGTAACCGCCATGGCCAGCGGTGAGCGGCTTTCCAGCTGATCGGCAGTGGCCATGGCCCAGGCGTGGCTGTCGCCAATGCTGACTGTGCGCAATTGCTCGACGATGGCCGGCAGGTCGGGCAGGGCGAAAAAGTGGTCGATGACCGGGCGCAGTTTTTCCAGCGGGGCATCCTCCAGCACCTGGCTACCGAGCCTGGCCAGCAGGCCCTGCAGGTCTTTGAGCGGGTGGTCGCCGAAACTCAGCTGGTCCAGGCCCTGATCCAGGGCGGCGAGCTGGTCGCTGGCCAGGTACCAGTCGGCCAGGCCGCAATACAGCGCATCGGCGGCCTGCACCTGTGCGCCGCTCACACCCAGGTAGATGCCCAGCTCGCCAGGGAGGCGCGACAGAAAATAACTGCCGCCCACGTCGGGAAAATAGCCAATGCCGACTTCGGGCATACCCAGGCGGCTGCGCTCGGTCACCACACGCAGGTCGCAGCCCTGAGCCAGGCCCATGCCACCGCCGAGGGTGAAGCCGTCCATCAGCACCAGCACCGGTTTGCGGTAACGGTGGATGGCCAGGTCGAGGGCATACTCCTCGACGAAAAAGGTCTCATGCAGCGTATCGCCGGCCTTGAAGCTGTCGTGCAGCGAACGGATATCGCCACCGGCGCAAAAACCCTTGGGGCCTGCACCGCGCAGCACCACCGCCCGTACGTGCGGGTCCCGAGCCCACTGTTCCAGGTAATGGCGCAGGCTACGGACCATGTCCAGGGTAAGGGCATTGAGGCCGGCGGGGCGGTTCAGTGTCAGGTGGCCGACCTGGTTGCGGACCTCGGCCAGTACATGGTCGGTGGCCGAGGTGTAAGCGTGCGCAGTCATTGCCTTCTCCCTGCTTTGTTATTGATTTTCCAAGTGAAGTCTGGATTTCGCTGGAGGATCTGGCGATCCTTGCATGCGAATTTGCCTTGTACAATCGACAAATCTGCAGGGGGAATCTGCATTTTTGCGTGCCTGGCAGTGTTGCCACTCTAGCAAGGTTTGAGGTTTACCGGATTGGCTTGGTGGATGGGCGCCGATGTTCTTGGTGTTTTGGTCCACCAGAATCACGATCATTAACCTTAGCGTAACGATCCAGCGCCGAGCTTGATTGATGCCCGGCTGGCCCCCGCCCTAAGGTGACCCCACGACAGCGAACCCGTGGAGTCACCATGACAACAACACAGAATCCACCGCCGCAATGGTCGCGACGGCGTGCCGAAAAGCAACGCCGCCTCGATCAGGTCCGGCACCTTGCCGACGGTGCGGTGCTGCCCAGCGAGCGTATCGTCGAAGCATTGGAACTGTTGCTGGCCCCCGGCGACCGCGTGGTGCTGGAAGGCAACAACCAGAAGCAGGCCGACTTCCTCTCGCGTTCGCTGGCCAAGGTCGACCCTGGGCGCCTGCACGACCTGCACATGATCATGCCCAGCGTCAGCCGTGCAGAGCACCTGGACTTGTTCGAGCGCGGCATCGCCCGCAAGCTGGATTTTTCCTTCGCGGGGCCACAAAGCCTGCGCATTGGCCAGTTGCTTGAAGACGGCTTGCTCGAAGTCGGCGCGATCCACACTTATATCGAGTTGTACTCGCGGCTGCTGGTCGATCTGATCCCCAACGTGGCCCTGGTGGCAGGCTTCATGGCCGACCGTGAAGGCAACCTGTACACCGGGCCCAGCACCGAAGACACCCCGGCGCTGGTGGAGCCGGCCGCGTTCAGCGACGGTATCGTCATCGCCCAGGTCAACCACCTGGTCGACCGTGTGGATGACCTGCCGCGGGTCGATATCCCGGCGTCATGGGTCGATTTCGTGGTGGTTGCCGACCAGCCTTTCTACATCGAACCACTGTTCACCCGCGACCCACGTCATATCAAGCCGGTGCATGTGCTGATGGCGATGATGGCCATTCGCGGCATCTACGAAAAACACCAGGTGCAGTCGTTGAACCATGGCATCGGCTTCAATACCGCTGCCATCGAGCTGATCCTGCCCACCTACGGCGAGTCGCTGGGGCTCAAGGGCAAGATCTGCCGCAACTGGACCCTCAACCCGCACCCTACGCTGATCCCGGCTATCGAAAGCGGTTGGGTGCAAAGCGTGCATTGCTTTGGCACCGAGCTGGGCATGGAGGACTACATCGCCCAGCGGCCCGATGTGTTCTTCACCGGCCGTGACGGTTCACTGCGCTCCAACCGCATGATGTGCCAGCTGGCCGGGCAGTACGCCGTGGACCTGTTCATTGGCGCGACCCTGCAGGTAGACGGCGATGGCCATTCGTCGACAGTGACCCGCGGCCGCCTGGCCGGCTTTGGCGGGGCGCCGAACATGGGCCACGACCCCCGGGGCCGGCGCCATGCAACGCCGGCCTGGCTCGACATGACCGTGCCGCAAACCCTGCTGGAGCGCGGCCGCAAGCTGGTGGTGCAGATGGTCGAAACCTACCAGGAAGGCGGCAAACCGACCTTCGTGGAAACCCTCGATGCGGTGGCCGTGGCGAAAAAGGCCGGCATGCCGCTGGCCCCGGTGATGATCTACGGTGACGACGTTACCCACCTGTTGACCGAAGAGGGCATTGCCTACCTGTACAAGGCCCGCAGCCTGGAAGAGCGCCAGCAGATGATTGCCGCTGTGGCCGGGGTTACCGCCATCGGCCTGCGGCATGACCCGAAAGACACTGCGCGCCTGCGCCAGCAAGGCCTGGTCGCATTGCCCGAAGACCTGGGCATCCGCCGCACCGACGCCAGCCGCGAGCTGCTGGCAGCGCGCAGCGTTGCCGACCTGGTTGAATGGTCCGGCGGCCTGTACAACCCGCCGGCACGGTTCAGGAGCTGGTGATGAAAGCACGCGACTTGCGCCTTGAACCTGTTGCGGTCCCTGTGGGCGCGGGGTTACCCGCGAAGAGGCCAGCCCACACAACCCGGATTCAACTGCCAGACCACTTGGCCGACCTGGCCGTGGAAGCCCTGATCGACGAAGCCGAGCTGTCCCCCAAACCCGGCCTGGTCGACCGCCGCAGCAACGGCGCTCACACCGACATGACCCTGGCCCTGATGCACGCCTCGGCCCTGGCCCTGTGGCCCTGCCTGCGCAACATGGCCGCAGCCGCGCAAACCATTGGCACCATCGGCCAACCCCTGCGCGCCAGCTTGGGCCAGCTCGGCCGTGAAGGCGAAGCCGCGATGCTGGCCGCGACCCATGGGGTCAACACCCACCGCGGCGCTATCTGGGCCCTGGGCCTGCTGGTCGCCGCCAAGGCGCTCGACCCCGATGCCAGCGCCAGCACGGTGGCCGCGCGGGCCGGGCGCATCGCCCTGTTCGACGACCCGGGCATGCCGCAGCAGCACAGCCATGGCCTGCAGGTGCGCCAGCGCTATGGCCGCAGCGGTGCCCGCGAACAGGCGCAACAAGGCTTCCCTGCGGTTATCGGCCACGGCTTGCCACACCTGCAACGCAGCCGTGCCAGCGGTGCCAGTGAGGCCAACGCCCGGCTCGATGCCTTGCTCGCCATCATGGCCGTGCTCAGCGATACCTGTGTGCTGTGGCGCAGCGGCCCTGCCGGGCTGGCCGCCGTGCAGCAGGGCGCCCGCGCGGTACTGGGTGCCGGGGGCAGTGCCACCCTGGCCGGGCGCCGCCACCTGCGTGCGCTGGACCAGCAACTGCTGCAACTGAACGCCTCACCGGGCGGCGCCGCCGACCTACTGGCCGCCTGCCTGTTCCTCGACAAAGCCGGGAGCCTGTGACATGGAAACCCTGACCTTCGATTTCCCCGCCGCCGAACCAGGGCGTGGCCGCACGCTGGTGGGCTGTGTCAGCTCCGGCGACCTTGAAGTACTGATCGAACCCGGCACCGCCGGCCACCTGCAGATCCAGGTGGTGACTTCGGTCGATGGCAGCGCCGCGCGCTGGGCGCAACTGTTCCAGCGCCTGTTCGAGGGCCGCGCCTGGCCGGCCGTGAACATCGACATTCATGACTTCGGCGCCACCCCGGGGGTGGTCCGCCTGCGCCTGGAACAAGGCTTCGAGGAGATCGCCCATGACTGACACCGCACGCCTGCTGCGCAGCCGCAGCTTCGTAGAACTGGGTGCCCGGCAGCGCGCCCGCGCCGTGCTCGACCCGGGCAGTTTCCGCGAGCTGCTCGGCCCCTTCGACCGGCTGATGTCGCCTTGGCTGCCCTTGCAGGGCATCGTGCCGCAGGCTGACGACGGCGTGGTCATCGCCAAAGGCACGCTGAACGAGCGCAATGCGGTGGTCGCCGCTATCGAGGGCGGCTTCCAGGGCGGCAGCATGGGCGAGGTGGGCGGCGCCAAGATTGCCGGGGCGTTGGAGCTGGCCATCGAAGACAACCGCAATGGCATCCCCACGTGTGCAGTGCTGCTGCTGGAAACCGGCGGTGTGCGGTTGCAGGAAGCCAACCTTGGCCTGGCAGCGATTGCCGAAATCCAGGCGGCGATTGTCGAACTGCGGGCCTGGCAGCCGGTAATCGGGCTGATTGCAGGTTCCGTCGGGTGCTTCGGCGGCATGTCGATCGCCGCTGGCTTGTGCAGCCAGTTACTGGTCACCCGCGAGGCCCGCCTGGGCCTGAACGGGCCTCAGGTCATCGAACAGGAAGCCGGCATTGCCGAGTATGACGCCAAGGACCGGCCGTTCATCTGGAGCCTGAGCGGCGGCGAACAGCGCCATGCCAGCGGGCTGGTCGATGGCTATGTGGCCGATGACATCCAGGCGCTGCGCGACTGCCTGCTGCAACTGCTCGACTCGCCTGGCGCTGACCGCGCCCGGCAACACGCCTGGTTCCTCGAGCGCCTGGCCCGGCTGGGCGCCGAGTGCCCGCAACTGGACGCTGCCGCTGTGCGTGCCCTTTACCAAGGAGAAGCCCAATGAACCGTGCCATGAACTGGTTGCCGGGCCTGGCGGGCGGCCAACCCTTGCCGGGCTACCCGGCGTCGTTGCAGGTTATCGATGGCGAACTGGACAACCGCCTGGCGCGCTTTATCGCCGTGGTCCCCGATCCCGCCAATCCGTTCCCCCGCGCCCGCGGGGGCGAAGTCGGCCTGCTGGAGGGTTGGGGCCTGGCCAAGGCCGTGAGCGACGCGGTCGACGCTGACAGCCAGGGGCACAAGCGCGCAATTGTCGCGGTGATCGATGTGCCCAGCCAGGCCTACGGCCGCCGTGAGGAGGCCTTGGGTATCCATCAGGCCTTGGCTGGCGCTGTGCAGGCTTACGCCCAGGCCCGGCTGGCCGGTCACCCGGTAATCGGGCTGCTGGTCGGCAAGGCCATGTCTGGCGCTTTTCTTGCCCACGGCTACCAGGCCCAGCGCCTGATCGCCCTAGACGATGCCGGGGTAATGGTGCATGCCATGGGCAAGGCGGCAGCCGCGCGGATTACCCTGCGCAGTGTCGAGCAACTGGAAGCGTTGGCCGCCAAGGTGCCGCCCATGGCCTATGACCTGGCCAGCTATGCGTCACTGGGCCTGCTGTGGCGTCGGTTGACGGTGGCCAACGCCGAAGCGCCTGGCAGCGCCGACATTGCCCGGGTGCGTGCCTGCCTTGCCGACGCGGTCCGGGATATTGGCAGCTCGACCGACCTGTCGTCGCGGCTGGCGGGCGAACACCGCAGTGCCTCGCGGCAAGTGCGTGAGCAACTGCGCCGCCAATGGCAGGGTGCCTGAGATGAACGCGCCACGCCCCCATGACCTGCTGTGGGGCATGCCGACTTCGGCCTTGCCGGCTGACGCGCCGCAGTGGGCACGGGAAGTGTTGGCCGGCGGCCAGCCGGTGGTCGTGCGCCGCGCGGTGTGTGACGCCGGCTGGGTCGCCGTTGGCGTGCGTGGCCAAGGGCGCGCGCAGCGCCTGGCTGCTGTGATGCGGGTTGCCGACATTCAACGCCAGCAGGCCCCTGAAGCCTTGCAGCGGCCTACACAGTGCGCCTGGCCAGCACAGCAGGCCCTGGCCTCGATAGCGCCAATGCTCGATGCCTGCGGCCTGGCCTGGGGGCCGACAGGTGGCGTGGGTTACCAGATTGCAACGGGTATCGACGTGCTGCACGCCGACAGCGACCTGGACATACTGGTACGCACGCCGCAACCGCTGGCGCGCGCGCAGGCCCGCACGCTGTTGGCGACGCTGGCCGCCGCGCCATGCCGTATCGATGCGCAGTTGGAAACCCCGGCCGGGGCTGTGGCGTTGCGTGAGTGGGCCGGTTTCGCCCAGCGTGTGTTGCTCAAGTCGCCCGTGGGGCCTTGCCTGTGCGAAGACCCGTGGGCTGTACGGGAGCGTGCCCCATGAGCACTCTGTTCGCGTTCCCGGGCCAGGGTGCCCAGCAGGTGGGCATGTTGCAGCGCCTGCCCGAAGGCAGCGCGCCGGTGCTGGAGGAGGCCAGCGATGCCCTTGGCCAGGCCGCACTGGCGTTGGACAGCGAGCACGCCCTGCAGTCGACCCGCGCCGTGCAGCTGTGCCTGCTGCTCAGTGGCGTGGCCTGGGCGCGCTGGTTGATGCAGCGCAGCCCAGGGCCGGATTGCGTGGCGGGCTTGTCGGTCGGCGCCTATCCGGCGGCAGTGGTGGCCGGTGCTTTGGGCTTTGCCGACGCTGTGCGCCTGGTTGCCCTGCGCGGCGAACTGATGCAACGGGCCTATCCGCGCGGCTATGGCATGACTGCGCTCAGTGGCCTGGAGCTGGCCAGTGTCGAGCGCTTGCTCGGCGAGGTGGGTGGCGAAGTGTATGTCGCCAACCTCAACAGCGAGCAGCAGATCGTCATTGCCGGCAGCGAAACGGCGATGGCGGCGGTGGCGGCCCGCGCGCGCAGCCTGGGCAGGGGCATCGCGCGCCGGCTGGCAGTCAGCGTGCCATCGCATTGCCCGTTGCTGGCTGGCCCGGCAGCCGAGCTGGCTGCGGCCTTCGCTGCGGTCGAACTGCAGCGGCCACGTATCACTTACCTCAGTGGCAGCAGCGCACGGGTGATAGTCGACCCGCAGCGCCTGCGTGACGATCTGGCCGGCAACATGGCGCGCCGGGTGGACTGGCGGGCGGCGTTGCGCAATGCCTATGAACGCGGCGTGCGCCTGCACCTGGAAATGCCGCCTGGCAGCACGCTCAGCGGCCTGGCCCGGCCGGTGTTCGAACAGGGCAGGGTGCTGGCGGTGGAAGGCACCCGATGGGACAGCCTGGATGCGCTGCTGCGCCAGGAGGTGGCGGACCGGCGATGATGGCGGGCATCGCGCCGGCTGGCACGGGCTACGCCCGCCAATGAAGCCAGTGCGGCGCTTGCGGGTTTACCGATGGCGAAGAACAACAACAAGCAACTTCGACACTACCTGAGGACAACAACAATGATCATCTATGGTGTGGCACTGCTGGCGGTCTGTACGCTGGCTGGGGTTATCGTCGGCGACTTTCTGGGCGTACTGCTGGGCGTCAAATCCAATGTAGGCGGGGTCGGCATCGCCATGATCCTGCTGATCTGCGCACGCCTTTACATGCACCGTCACGGTGGCATGAGCAAGGAGTGCGAGTTCGGTGTGGGGTTCTGGGGGGCCATGTACATTCCGGTCGTGGTGGCCATGGCGGCGCAACAGAACGTGGTCACCGCCCTGCACGGCGGGCCGGTGGCGCTGCTGGCTGCAATAGGTGCGGTGCTGGTGTGCGGTGCGACCATTGCACTGATCAGCCGCAGCCACCGCGGCGAACCGCTACCCGCGGTCGAGGCACCAGCCCAGGCCAATGGGCATGCTGCCCCTGCAGGGGGGCGCTGAACATGTGGCCGATCATTGATAATGCCCTGGAACATAACGGCTTGATCACTGCCTTCGCGGTGGTGGGCGGCATCATGTGGCTGTCGGTGTTGTTGTCCAAGTACCTGACCTTCGGCCGCGTGCACGGCTCGGCCATCGCCATTGTCATCGGGCTGGTGTTGGCCTGGGTGGGCGGTACCCTCACAGGCGGCCAGAAAGGCCTGGCCGACATGGCGCTGTTTTCCGGCATCGGCCTGATGGGCGGAGCCATGCTGCGCGACTTCGCCATCGTTGCCACGGCGTTCGAGGTGCAGGCCACCGAGGCTCGCCGTGCCGGGATGATCGGCGCGGTGGCGCTGCTGCTCGGCACGGTCTTGCCATTCATTGTCGGGGCGGGCGTGGCGTACGCCTTTGGTTACCGCGACGCGGTGAGCATGACCACCATTGGTGCCGGCGCCGTGACGTACATCGTCGGCCCGGTGACCGGCGCGGCGCTGGGTGCCAGTTCGGACGTGATGGCCCTGTCGATCGCCACCGGTTTGATCAAGGCGATTCTGGTGATGGTATTCACCCCGGTATCGGCCCGTTTGCTGGCGCTGGACAACCCACGCTCGGCAATGGTGTTCGGCGGTTTGGCGGGGACTGTGTCGGGTGTGACCGCCGGGTTGGCGGCGACGGACCGGCGGCTGGTGCCTTATGGGGCACTGACCGCCACGTTCCATACCGGCTTGGGGTGCCTGATGGGGCCGTCGATCCTGTACTTCTGTGTGCGAGGGTTGGTGGGGTAGACAACCGGGCTGCATGGCAGCCCGTTGGCTCAGTGGGCCTGGCTCTGGGCAGCCGGTGCAGGGTCGGCGGGCTCCAGCGGCGGGTGCTCTTGCGCGGCATGCATCAGGTCTTCGGTTACCCGCAGTTCGGCACCGGTGGGCGAGAACGTGGTCGAGGCGGCGAAGGGCGCCGGGTGTTCTGCCGCCGGACGCTTGCCACGGCGCCACATGAAGAAGCACAGCATCGCCAGGTTGACCACGGCAAACGCCCAGAACAGTCCGGCCTCGCCAAACTCGGTCATCATCGGCGAAATGGCCACCGGTGCCATGGCCGAGCCCAGTGAGTTGATCAGCAGCAAACCCTGGATCATCGGCACCAGCGCATCGGACGGTGCGCGGTCGGCGGCATGGCTGACCGCGACCGGGTACAGGGTGAACACGCCTCCGCCCAACAGGAACAGCATGGCCGGCAGCAGGAACGAGTCCGAGGGCAGGAACACCGTGACCAGTGACAGCACAACGCACAAGGCGGCCAGCGCCAGCAGTACGTCCAGGCGGTCTTTGCGGTCCGACCAGCGCCCGACCGGGTACTGCAACAGCATGGCGCCAAGGATGACCCAGGCCATCATGTTGCCGACTTCGCCCACCTCCAGGCCGATGCGTTGCAGGTACAGCGGCAGCAGGGCATAGATGCCGGCGATGGCGACGCCCGAGCCGAAGCAACCCACCAGGCCCGAGGGGGCCACGCCCAGCAACTGCCGGGGCTTGAGGGGTTCGACCTGCTCCAGCAAGGGCGATACCCGCGGCAGGATCACGATGGGCAGCACCGACAGCGCGGCGAGCACGCCGGCCAGCATGAACGGCGCGGTATCGCCCAACTGGGTGATCTCCCCCAGGCCGGCCTGGGCGATGACCCCGGCGCCATAGAAGGCGATCATGTACAGCGCCAGCAGGCGGCCGCGGATTTTCGCGTCGCCGGCCAGCAGCAGCCAGCTTTCGATCACCAGGAACACGCCCACGGCGGCCCAGCCGTTGATCAGGCGCAGCACCGACCACCAGGTCACGTCGTAGAACAAGCCCTGCAGCAAGATGGTCACGGCAATCAGCGAGGCGAAGCTGGTATAGGCGCGAATGTGGCCGATGCGCAGGATCAGCCGGTCGTTGAAGATGGCGCCCAGTGTGAGACCGATGAAGTAGGTCGACGAAACGATGCCAATGGTGGTGGCAGACTCACCGGCAGCGCCCAGGCGCAGGGTGGTGAGGGAAGACATGAAGCCGTTGCCCAGGGCGATGATGAACAGCCCGAGCAGGGGCGCCAGCGCCATGGCCAGCAAACGCGGAGACATAGGTACCTCTGGTTGGATGAGCGGAATGAGCGCCTTTTCGGACGCGCACACCGGCTCGACCCCGCAAGGGGCGAGTAGCTGCACGGATGCGACCTGGGCAAGACTCAACCGCTGGGCCGTAGGGGATGGGGCCGGGCGGGGAGGGTTGAGCCTATTTCACATGGTGGGCATGTGTTCAGGCACGGACTCTGTCATTGCTGCTGGTTGCCACCGTTGACGGCGACGGGCGAAAAGGAAGCGCGATTCTACGGGGTTGCGAGGGTTTGCCCAAGGGGCCTGGCCCTGCGACGAGACGCCGCAGGCAGCCAGGCAACTGCGCCCGGCAGCTAAGGCTGCACCCGGGTATCGATACTGACCACCACCGACATCCCCGGCCGCAGCTGCCGAGCGGGTGGCTGGCCGGCATCCACGGTGATCCGTACCGGTATCCGCTGGGCGATCTTGACGAAGTTGCCGGTGGCATTGTCAGCCTGCAGCAAGGCGAACTCCGAACCGGTGGCCGGCGAAATCTGCTGCACGTGCCCGTACAGCTTCAGGTGGTTCAGCGCGTCCACGGTAAAGCTCACGGGTTGGCCGATGCGCACATTGGCCATCTGGGTTTCCTTCATGTTGGCGATGACCCACAGGGTGTCGGGCACCAGCGCCATCAACTGCGCACCTGAATTGACATAAGCACCCAGGCGGGTGCCGATCTGCCCCAGTTGGCCGTCACGCGGGGCGGTAACCCGGGTGTTGTCGAGGTCGATGCGCGCCAGCTCCACGGCGGCCTTGGCGTTTTCCACGGCCGCTTCGAGCGCAGCCCGGTTGACCACCACGGTCTCCCGGTCCTGGCGGGCGATTTCCAGCGCGGCCTTGGCCTGGGCTAGGCTGGCGACGGCAGCTGCCTCGTTGGCGCGGGTCACGTCCAGTTCACTGCGGGAAACCGAGCCGTCGCTGACCAGCGCCTGATTACGGCGCAGGTCGGCCTTGGCTTTGGCCGCCTGGGCCTGGGCATCGCCAATGGCGGCCTGGCGCTGGGCAATGGTGGCTTCGGCGCTCTTGCGCTGTTGCAGGTTGTTGGCCAGGGCTGCCTGTTGCTGCTGCAACTGGGCGAGGGCCTGGGCCAGGCGCTGCTTGTAGATACGGTCGTCCAGTTGCACCAGCAGGTCGCCGGCCTTGACGAACTGGAAATCGTGCACGGGCACGTCGACGATGTAACCACTGAGCTGGGGGCCGATCAGGGTGACCTGCCCGCGCACCAGGGCGTTTTCGGTGCTTTCGATGGCACTGCTGAAGGGCGGCAGGCGCCAGGCATACAGCACCAGCAGAACACCTGCCAGGGCCACGGCGGCAAAGCAGATCGAGGACAGCAACCGCACCCGCCGCGTGCGTACCGGGCTACCCGGCTCGCTGGGCGGCGTTGTGCCTTCCGGGGTTTCGGCGATGGCGGTGGTGGTCGTGGTACGGGTGTCGTCGGTCATCGGGTGGGCACGCCGGGGGTGGAGTCGGTGGTGGTGGCCTGGCGTTTCGAGTACCAGAGCCAGGTGCTACGGATGCAGATCCAGATCATGGTCAGTATGGCGATGCTGCCGATCAGTACGAACACATCGTTGTAGGCCATGACATTGGCTTCGCGGCTGGCGGCCGTGGCCAGCAGGCGCATGCCGGCTTCGGTGCGCAGGGCCGGGTCGGCAAGGATGCCACTGTAGGCTGCTGCACCGCTTTGTACGCGGGCATTGACCAGTGGTTCCAAATAACTCAGGTGGTCCATCAGGTGGCTGGAGTGGAACTTCTCCCGCCAGGTCTGGAAGGTGCCGAGCAGTGCCGCGCCAACCAGGCCGCCGACGTTGTTGCAGATGCCGAACAGCACCGAAAAGCTGACCAGGTTACGGGGGTTGGCGCGCACATGGCTGATACCCAGGGCCATCGACGGCCCCAGGAAGAAGGTACTGCCAAAGGCCAGCAGAAACTGGCTGAAGTACATTTGTGCCGGGCGCGTGAGGTTGCTGGAACCGCTGTCGATGAATGCACCGACGGCCATGGCCAGCAAGGACACGAACAGCGGGATGATCAGGTGGTTGGGGTTTATGGTCAGGGCACTGCTGGCCAGGCCCGCCACGGCACCCAGCAGCATGATCCAGTACAGGCTGCGCATCTGCTCGCTGCTCATGTTCAAGGCCTGCAGGAAGCCTACCGCGCCTGTGGATTGCTCCGAGGTGACCATGCGGATCAGCACCACGCACAGGGCCAGACGGATGATGGCGCCACTGCCAAGCCAGCGGGTCATCAGCAACGGGTTGCGGCGGTTGTGTTCGATGGCCAGGCCGCTGAGCATCAGCGCAATCGATGCCGCCAGCGCCACGCCGAGCCATGGGGCCTCCAGCCACCAGTCGATGCGCCCCAGCGACAGCACGGCACAAAGCAGGGCGGTACCGCTGGCCATCAGGGTGAAGGTCAGGAAATCCAGTGGCTCGAAGGTTTTGAAGCGGTCACCGGGCGGTAGCTTGAGCAGCAGGACACAGCCCAGTGCCGCCAGGGCCAGGCCGAGCTCGAACAGGTACAGCCCGCGCCATTCGGCTATCTGCAGCAAGTCTTCGGAAAAGATCCGCGCCAAGGGTAATGCCAGCTGCGAAGCGCCCAGGCCCAGTACCATGGCCTTCAACCGCCACTGGGCGGGGAAGGCCTGGATCATGTAGTACAGCCCCAGCGAGCTGAGCGCCGCCCCCACCATGCCGTGGGCCGCGCGCACGGCGATGGCCGAGTTGAGGTCGTTGACCAGCAGGTGGGCGAAGGTGACCAGGATGTATAGGACCAGGAACACCTCGGTGAAGGCGCGCAAGCCGAATTGTTGGCGGAATTTCACCAACAGCAGGTTCATGGACACGTTGGTCATCACGTAGGCCGCTGGCAGCCAGGCCATTTCCGCCGTGGTTGCACCTAGCGCGCCTTGCAGGAACATCAGGTTGGCGGTGACCAGCGCGTTGCCCAAGCCACCGGTAATGGCTACCAGCAGGCCGACCACGCCATACGCCAGGCGTTTGGCTGGCGAATGCAAAGGCGTGGAAGGGGAGCCTGGCAGGGTGGGTTTTTCGTGGGGTAGCCACGCGTGTGGGGCGTATTTGTCCATGGGGCAGACTGTACTTGAGCGGCGCTTGGTGCTGCTAGGTGCAGGCTTTGGTTTTGAGCATATTGTGCGTTGCCGGTAGCACTGTATTCGCGGGTGGCACCGAACCCGACGCGGTGGCTGGCACCGGCTGCGCCGGTGTTCGCGGGCACGCCCGCTCCCACAAGGGAGCGGGTTTACCCGCTAAAGGGCCGGGGCTGCTGGCTGACGGGGGCGTCAGAAGTCTACGCTGGCGGACAAGCGCAGCACCCGTGGCGTGCCTTGGGTCAGGTAGTTGTTGGTGGTCGAGGCCGACGCCCAATAGGCCTTGTTGGCGACGTTCTCCAGGTTGGCCCGCAAGGTCACCCACTGCTCATCCAGCTTGAAACGGTAACGTGCGCCGAGGTCGACCCGGGTCCAGGCCGGGATGTTCAGGCTGTTGCTGGCATTGACGTACTGGCCGCCGGTACGCAACACCCGCGCATTCAATGCCGCGCCGGCGATGCCTGGAACGTCCCAGTCCGCGCCCAGGTTGTACTGGAAGCGCGGCACGCCCGGCGCACGGTTGCCGTCGTTGGCGCCATTGGCAGTGTTCTTGAGCTCGGTGTGCATGAACACTGCACCGGTCAGCAGGCGCAAGCCGAGCACCGGCTCGCCGAACACATTCAATTCCACCCCTTTGTTGACCTGCTCGCCGTCCATGCTGAAGGTGTCGCGCTCGGCACCGGCGCTGCGGAACGTGGTGCTGTTGGGCTGCTCGATGCGGTACAGGCCAAGCGTTGCACCAAAGCTGTCCCAGTCCAGCTTGACCCCGGCCTCGACCTGCTTGCTGCGCCTGGGCGGGAACACTTCATTGGCATTGGTCACGCTCGACGGGGCAGTGGGGCCTTGTGCCAGGCCCTCGATGCGGTTGGCGTAGAACGACACATGCTCCCACGGCTTGAGCACCAGGCCATAGACCGGCGTGGTCACCGACTCGTCATAGTTGGCGTTGCGCTCACCGCTAGCGGTAGACCAGCCGTCGACACCGATCGATTGCCGGCGCACGCCCAGGGTCAGCAGCACACGGTCATCCACAAAACCAAGGGTGTCGGACAGCGCCACGCTCTTGACCCGGTTCTTGCCCACGATACGCGGGTCGTGCAGGTCACTGCCCGTGTACGTATTGGTCGGGCGCGGCACCTTGACCGGGTGGTACAGGTCGGTGGCATAGCGGTTTGCAGCAGCAACTGCGGCGTAAGCCGAACGTTGTTCGCCCCACATGCCCGAAAGCCCGACGTTGAGCCGATGGCTGACCGGCCCCGTGGCGAACTGGCCATTGATGCCGGCCATGGCGCTCTTGTTATCCTCATCGTGTGGTGAATAGAGGTAGCCACCCCGCGCAGTGCCGTTGGCATCGCTGACGTACAACGAGGAGTATTCGCCGTTTTCGCGAGTGTGCTTGGCCCCGGCACCGGCATAAAGCACCCAGTTGTCGTTGAGGTCGTATTCGGCGTTGAGCATGCCGTAGGTGTCTTCCAGCTGTGACCAGGTCCACGGTTGGGCGTAATTGTCGCGTGCCGAGGGGGCATGGGGCACTTTGCTGCCGGTTGGGTAGATCACCGCCCGGCCCTGGTTGATGCGTTCTTTCTGGTAACCCAGGTCGGTGGACAGGCGCAGGCGTTCGCCCCGGTAGTCCAGGGCTACAGCTACCAAGGTGGCGTGCTGCGCTTCGTCGTGCACACCCGTGCCGCCGTCATGCTGGGCCAGGTTGATACGGGCGCCGAAGCGGTTGTCTTCACCAAACCGTTGGCCCAGGTCCAGGTGGCCGCCGACATTGGCGCCGGTGGCATAATCGAGGCTGACGTGGCGGGTTGGCGTGTCTGCGGCACGCTTGGGAACCAGGTTGACCGCACCGCCAATACCGCTGCCCTGGGGGGCGACGCCGTTCAGAAAGGCGTTCGGGCCCTTGAACACCTCGACGCGCTCGAGTGCTTCGGTGGTGATGATCTGCCGCGGTAGCACGCCGTACAGGCCGTTGTAGCTGATGTCGTCAGTGCTCAGTGGCAGCCCGCGGATGGTGAACACCTGCGAGAAATTGCCAAAGCCTGCCGACTGGCGCACTGCCGCGTCATTGAGCAACACATCACCCAGGGTACGCGCCTGTTGATCGGCAATGGTCTTGGCGGTGTAGCTGGTGACGCTGAACGGTACATCGCTGGTCGGCTGTTCACCAAGCACACCCAGGCGTGCGCTACGCGCCACCTGGCCGCCTTGCCAGGTATCGCCGCTGGCGGCCAGGTTGCTGTTGATGGTGGTGGCGCCCAGCTCCAGGGCACTGCCCAGGTCCACTGCCGGCGCCAGGGTGTAGCCCCCGCTGCCGGTGCTGATCAGGCTGTAGCCACTGCCGGCCAGCAGGCGAGCAAAACCCTCCGGCACACTGAAACTGCCCTGCAGGCCCTGGCTTTGCCTGCCCTGAAGCAGCGCCGGGTCGAATGACAAGGGCACCCCGGCATTGGCGGCGAAGCGTGCCAGCACATCGGCCAGTGGGCCAGCGGCCAGGTGATAGTCGCGGGTGGTGGCGTCGGCAGCGATCGCCGCTGGTGCCAGGGCGGCCATGGCGATGGCAAGGCTCAGTGCCTTGAAAGGCAAATGGGGCATTGGGCGAGGGTCCTGTAGGTGCAGAAAAGGGAGGTTCTGCACTGATCACCGGACGACGCCGGAAAAGGTATCAAAAAGCCTGTCGTTGATTCCCGTGTGCGCTGAGCCCGGGTCAGCTCACGGGCTCGACCGTCACCCAGTAGCGAGTCAGGCCCTGGACAGTTACCGGCAAGGTGTCGGCCAGCAACCGCAGGCTGGCATCGGTATCGGTCACCGGAAAGGCGCCAGACACTTTCAGGCCGCGCACCGCCGGGTGGCAACGCAGCACGCCCGGGCGGTAGCGGCCCAGCTCCTGCAACAGGTCGGCCAGGCGCATGTCGCGCGCCAGCAGCATGCCGTGTTCCCAGGCCAGGTCGCCGTTTTCCAGCGGGGTGGCGGGCAGTACCCGGTCGGCATCGAACGCGGTGCGCTCGCCCGCCTTGAGCTGCACGCTGGCGGCGGCGTGCAGCGGGCGGTTGGCGATGGTGCCCTGCAACACCGCTACCCGGGTCAGTGCGCCGTCGATACGTACGCTGAAGCGCGAGCCCAGCGCCCGCGCATGGCCCTGCGGGGTGGTCACCACCAGCGGGCGCGGCGGGGTTGCCGGGTCGTTGGCGCTGGTCACGAGCACTTCACCTGCCAGCAAGGCGATACGGCGTTGCCGGGCATCGAAGCGGATATCGATGGCGGTGTGGGTGTTCAACAGTACGTGGCTGCCGTCGGCCAGTGTCAGTGAGCGTTGTTCGCCAACCGCCGTGCGGGCATCGGCGGCCCATTGCTGCCAGGGTGCCTCGCGCCAGGCCATCCAGGCTGCTGGTGCCGCCAGCAGCCACATCCCCACACGCTGCAGGGCCTGGCGGCGGCTGACCGCACCCTGGCGGCTGAGCCGGCGCAAGGTTTCCCCGGTAACCGGCGCAGGCAGGCGGCGAAACTCACCGAGGATGGCCTCGGCGCGCTGCCAGGCCAGGGCATGCTGGCTACTGCGCTGGCACCAGGCCTGGACGGCGCGATGGTCATCGTCGGTGGCTGCGCCCGACTGCAGCTGCACCAGCCAGTCGGCGGCCTCGCCGAGGATCAGTGGGTCGATAGGTGGCCTCATTCGTCCATGCTCAGGCAGGCGAGGAAGGCGGTGCGCATGTCGCGCTTGATGGTCACCAGCGAAACCTGCAGTTGTTCGGCGATTTGCGCGTAGGTCAGCCCGTCCAGTTGCGACAGCAGGAATACGTGGCGAACCCGCGCCGGCAACTCGCGCAGCATGGCATCGATGCGGTACAGCGTTTCGAGGATCATCCAGCGGGTCTCGGCCGACGGCACTTCGGGTTCGGGCAGATGCGCGATGGCCTGCAGATACGCCCGTTCGACATCCTGGCGACGCCAGCGGTCTATCACCAGGCCCTTGGCAATGTGCGTCAGCAATGCCCGAGGCTCACCGCCGAAATAGCTGTTGCCCTGACGGCTGAGCAGGCGCAGGAAGGTGTCATGGGCCAGATCGGCCGCATCGCAGGCATTACCCAGCCTGCGCCCCAGCCAGCCCTGCAGCCAGCCGTGGTGCTCGGTGTACAGCGTCTGAACCTGCAGGTTGAGGGTGGGGTCGGCGGGCGGCATGGGGCGCGGGTTTCCGGGAAATAGGTGCAATTAGGAATTGATCGCATTCTATGCCCCGGGTTGCAGAACTGGCAATGTACAAAAGTGCCGGTACAGGCCCTTACAATGCCTTGGCCAGAAACGCCGCCGTGCGGCTTTCCTTGCAGTTGGCCACCACTTGCGGCGTTCCGCTGACCACCACCTTGCCCCCGGCAGCCCCGGCACCTGGCCCAATATCGATCACCCAGTCACTCTGCGCCACCACCCGCATGTCATGTTCCACCACCACCACGCTGTGCCCAGCCTCGACCAAGCGGTTCAGTTGCACCAGCAGCCGGTCGATGTCTTGCGGGTGCAGGCCATTGGTCGGCTCATCCAGCACGTACAGGGTCGCGCCCCGGGCCATGCGTTGCAGTTCGGTCGCCAGCTTGATGCGTTGCGCCTCACCCCCGGACAGCTCGGTGGCTGGCTGGCCCAGGCGCAGGTAACCCAGGCCGATGTCTTGCAGCACCTGCAGGCACCGCCGTGCCGGCGGCTGTTCGGCAAACACCTGCAGGGCCTGGTCGACGGTCAGTTGCAGCACTTGCGCAATGTTCATGCCTTGCCAGCTGACCGCCAGGGTTTCGGGGTTGTAGCGCGCACCGTGGCAGGTCGGGCAGGGTGCGTACACGCTGGGCATGAACAGCAACTCGACGCTGACGAAACCCTCGCCTTCGCAATTGGCGCAGCGGCCCTTGGCCACGTTGAAGGAAAAGCGCCCGGCGTCAAAGCCCTGCGCCTTGGCTTGTTCGGTGGCGGCAAACAGCTTGCGTACATGGTCGAACAACCCGGTGTAGGTCGCCAGGTTGGAGCGCGGCGTGCGCCCGATCGGCTTCTGGTCTACCTGCACCAGGCGCTTGATAGCCTCGAGCCCGGCGCTGACATGGCCGCTGCTGGTCTGTTGCGGTTCGTCTTCCAGGCTCTGCTCCTCAGGCTCGTCGCCTTGCCCGGCATGGCCCAGGTGCGCGCCCACCAGCTCCAGCAGGGCCTGGCTGACCAGGCTCGACTTGCCCGAACCGGAAATACCCGTTACCGCCGTAAAGCAGCCCAGCGCAAATGCCGCGCTGAGGTTGTCGAGGTTGTTGCGGCTGATGCATTCCAGCTTCAGCCAGCCACGGGGCTGGCGTGGCGCACGTGGGGCCTGGGCCTGGGCGCCGAACAGGTAGGCGCGGGTGCAGGACTGCTCGACCTTGGCCAGCCCCGCCGGGGGCCCGCTGTACAGGATGCTACCCCCGTGCTCGCCGGCGGCGGGGCCTACATCCACCAGCCAGTCGGCCCGGCGCATGGTGTCCAGGTCGTGCTCCACCACATACACCGAGTTGCCCGCCTGCTTCAGCCGTTGCAGTGCCTGGAACAGCGCTTCACTGTCGGCCGGGTGCAGCCCGGCCGAGGGTTCGTCGAGTACGTAGATCACGCCGAAAAGCTGCGAATTCAGCTGGGTGGCCAGGCGCAGGCGTTGCAGTTCGCCAGATGACAAGGTGGGCGTGCTGCGCTCCAGGGCCAGGTAGCCCAGGCCCAGTTCGAGCAGGGTGTCGATGCGCTCCAGCAGCTCATGGGCGATGCGCTGCGCGGCCAGGCGCTTTTCCAGGGTCAGCTGGCTTTGCTGTGGCTCCAGGTAGCCCGCTGCCGCGACCTTGCGCAGCACCTCGGCCAGCGCTTGCAGCGGCAACTGCGACAGCTCGGCGATGTCCAGCCCGGCAAAGGTCACGCCCAACGCTTCACGCTTCAGGCGTTTGCCGTGGCACAGCGGGCAGGCGCTGGGGCGCATGTACCGGGCGACGCGCTTGCGCATCTGTGCACTTTGCGAATGCATGAAGGTATGCATGACATAGCGCCGGGCACCCATGAAAGTGCCCTGGTAGCTGGGCTCCAGCTTGCGCTTGAGGGCCTGGCGGGTTTGCGCCGGGGTCAGGCCGGCATAGACCGGTGCGGTGGGCGTTTCTTCAGTGAACAGGATCCAGTCGCGCTGGGCCTGGGGCAGGTCGCGCCAGGGTATGTCCACGTCATACCCCAACGTGACCAGGATGTCGCGCAGGTTCTGCCCTTGCCAGGCCATTGGCCAGGCCGCGATCGCGCGTTCGCGGATGGTCAGTGACGGGTCGGGCACCATGGTCGCCTCGCTCACCTCGTAGACGCGGCCCAGGCCGTGGCACTGCGGGCAGGCACCCTGCGGGGTGTTCGGCGAAAAGTCCTCGGCGTACAGCATGGCCTGGCCTGCCGGGTACTGCCCCGCGCGTGAATAGAGCATGCGGATGGAGCTGGACAATGTGGTCACGCTGCCTACCGAAGAACGGGCGCTTGGTGTGCCCCGTTGCTGTTGCAAGGCAACTGCCGGGGGCAGGCCTTCGATGGCATCCACATCCGGCACACCCACCTGGTCGATCAGGCGCCGCGCGTAGGGTGCCACCGATTCGAAATAGCGGCGCTGGGCTTCGGCGTACAGGGTGGAGAACGCCAGGGAGGATTTCCCCGAGCCGGACACCCCGGTGAACACCACCAGCGCATCGCGCGGAATATCCACGTCGATGTTTTTCAGGTTGTGCTCGCGGGCACCACGGACACGAACGAAACCGGTGGGGGGAGTGGAACGTGGCGGCATGGCGCTTTCCTTGGCGGTACGGGAAGCTCACGGTAGCAGCATAGTCGCTGACGTGGGTCAGGGTTTCGGTTCGCGGGTGCCAAGTACGTCGCGAATGTTGTCCACCACATTGCTGTCTTTGATCACATCGCTCAGCCAGCCTTCCAGCGGCATGTTGCCCCACTTGATGGCACGTTCTATCAGATACGGCACCGGGCTTTGCGGTTCAGTCTGTTTGAAAAACTGAGCGATGCCGGCCAGCATGCTGAAGGCTTCGTCCCGGGTCAGCGGGGTGGTACGCATGGGCGCAGGGGCAGTGGGCTGGGCGGGAGTGTTCATGGCTTCACCTGCCTGTTCGACGGGGGCGACGCTGGCTTCGGGTTCGTCGACCACGGGGGCTGGCGGCTGCAGCTCGACACCACGGTCTTTCAGCAGTTTTTCAGCCAGCTGGCTGGCCCGGGTCAGCATGTCGGCGAGGCTGGCAAAGCTCGGTGCCTCGTGGCCGAACAGTTGCTCCGCAGTGGCCTGCAGGCGTTTGCAGGCTTGCAGACTGTCGTTGATCTGCAGCGCCTTGTTGCGCAGGTATTCGGTGTCGGACAGCGCCACCGAGCGCTGGAATATCTCGGCGTTGATCTTGCCTTCGTTCAATGCAGTCTGCATGGCCTTGGTGTCGCGCAGGGCCAGGTTTTCCACAAGACGTGATTCGTCGTAACGCAACACGCCAAAATTCTGCCCTTGGGTGATGGGCAAGCCACCGGCGATGTCGGTGAGTGTGCTCTTGAGCCAGGACAACCGGGCCGCTCGCTCGTCAAGGCCCTCTTCGAGAGTTGGGTACAAGTTTTCCCAGAACGCCTGCAGCAACTGTTCAGTCAGTACCAGGCCGAAGGTGATGCCTTCGAAGTGCGCGCGCTGGGCCAGGCCTTCGCTGAGCCAGGCTGCCAGCATCAGGTCCTTGCTGTGTTGGGCGAGGCCCTGGGCAGACAAGTTGATCACCTGCTCCCAGTCGGCGGTTTTCAAATCGGTTTGCCAGTCGCCCTGGGTCAGGTAGTCCGGGTCGGCCCGGCGCGCCTCCTTGATCTGGTCGAACAACGCAGAGAAGCTCAAGTCTTCGCCACTGCCACCTTCGATGGGTGCGACCAGTGCGGCCAGCGAAAGGTCATTGAGAATGTCAGGCATAAAGCACTCAGGTTCTGGCTAGTGAACAGCGTGCCAGGCTGGCTGGCACGCTGTGAAGGATGGGCCGCTGAAGCGGCCCTGGGCATGCAGGTAATCAGGCGAAGACTTTGTTCGCGGTGCGGTCCCAGCCACCGACGATGTTGCCGCCGGCCTGGCCGTCGGTACGGTTCTGCTGGGTGTAGGTGGTTTTGATGCGGGCGAAGTTGAAGGTGATTTCTTCGATCGGCAGGTCGCTGACCGCCTTGTCTTCACCGGCCTGGTTGCCACCGGCAACGAACCTGACCGACGACACCACGACTTCTTCCATGTCGATGGTCAGGTAGGTGACCTTGTCACCACCGGCGCGGTTGACGTTGAGCTTCAGCTTGGCAATGTGTTTGCCGGTGCAGCAGTGCTCGAACAGTTTGGCCGATGCCTTGTCGACCGATTTGCGGATCTTGAAGTCGCTCAGGGCAACACGCTCGGACGACGCGCCGCCCGAGGAGCTGGCAGTCGCCGAGGTCGCCTGGGTGGCGCCGTACTCGTAGCCCAGCACTTCGATCCAGTCCTTGTGCTTTTCGTCCAGTACTTCGCCTGGGATGCCGTCGATTTGGATATACGCGTCAAATGCCATTGTGAAACTCTCCATTAACAACTGGTAAAGGGTTGCTCATGCGACCCTTGGTTTTTCACCTCGCCGAACAGGCCGGCAGAGGTAGCGTGCCGCCACCCGGTGCTCCTCCTGTGAGCCCGGGTGGCCGGTTGGTGCGGCGCGCGCTCAGTTGAGCCCGCGCACTTCGATTTCTACCCGGCGGTTGGGCTCCAGGCATTTGATCAACTGGGCCCGTGCCTGTTGCATGTCACAGTTGACCAACGGTTTACGGCTGCCTTCGCCCTGGGCCACCACCAGTTCGGCCGGGACGCCCTTGCCGACCAGATAAGTCCGAATGGTTTGCGCCCGTTGTTGCGATACCTGCAGGTTGCTCTGGCTGTCACCGAGCTGGTCGGCGTGGCCGGAGATGACGATCTTGCCGATATTGGGCGTGTTCAACAGTTTGCTGGCGATGGCACTGAGTTGGTTCTGGCCCTCGCTTTTCAGGCTCTGGAAATCTGCCCGGCCAAAGGCGAACAAGGTGTCCGATTCCAGCGTGATGGTCTCGATCGCGCGTAGCGACTGGGCACGCAGGCTGTCGATGTAGTTGCGCGAGCTAGAAATCAGGAAGGCGTTGTCGAGAATGCGCGGCACATCCGTTTCGCGGATCTGGTCGGCATAGAAGGTGATCTGCCGGCTGGCGTACAGGTAGTCCTGGTCGCCCTTGCCCTGGTTGGCCTCGGACAGGCTGTGGCCGGTGTGCCGGGCAATGGCCGGGTACCAGTAGTCGGGCAGGTGCGCCTTGAGAAACGCCGGGTCGGCCTTCTCCCGCTGGGCGGGCGAAAGCATCACGTAGGTGTCCAGTGTCGCCTTGCCGAAATCGGCGATCGACTGGGCGCGGTTGTCATGTGGCAGGGCTTCGGCCTCCACACTGTCCACGCCGCTCACCGGTTGCAATTCGCGGGTATTGCGTTGGTAGACCTTGAGCGTGGTCAGCAGGTAGAGCGTGCGGGTGAGGTTGTCTGCGGTGGGCTTGAGCATCACCTGCTGCAGGGTGGTGAAGTAACGGTCGCGCAGCAGCGGCTCAACCTGATGGCCCTGGTACAGGCCCAGACGCAGGCTGAACGGTACACCCTGCTCACGGTGCTGCCGGTAGTAATGGGCGGCCCAGAAGCGCAGGCGGTCCAGGCTGCGCCAGGCGGCGTACTGGCCATCGGCAGCCTGGTCCTGGCGCTTGGCCTCGGCCAGCTCGCTCGCGATGCTGCCCAGCACCGCACGGTTGTTCAGGTACGACCAGCCCCACAGGCTGCACAGCACCAACCCGGCGAGGCTGGCACAGGCCACCCAGGCGGCCTTGCGCCGGCGCTCGCGGTGGTTGCTGGTGTACAGGGCCACCAGGTGCTGGTCGGGGATGATGACCTTGCGGAACAGGCTGTTGATGAACAGCGGCGCAGGCTGGCTGCCTGCGCTGACCGCCCCCTCGCCGTGTTCCAGGGCAAAACGCTCGGCAACATGCTGGCCATGGCTGCCCCACAGCGCTTCATCGGCCTGCAAGGCGGCAGTGAAGTAGAAGCCACGCAGCATTTCGGCATTCTGGTAGGGGTTGGCCCGCAGCAGGCTGTCGACGAACGCCTGCAGCCGTGGCTTGATTGCGGCCAGCTCCAGCGGGAAGCGGTAAGCGGCGTCGTTTTGCCGCGTTACCTGAATGTCCTGCTGCACCAGTTGCTGGCTGGCAACCTGCTGCCAGTACCGGGTCAGGTCGTCCATCGCCTGGCCAAAACGCTGGCCCCAGTCCGCCTGTTCGTAGCCTTTGTGCGCGAAGGTCTTGCCCATCACTTCGCCGCGCGCGGCCTCATCCAGCTGGCGATAGAAGGGGGTGAAGCCGGGTATCAGGTCGCACTTGGTGAATACCAGGTAGATCGGCAGGCGCACTTCCAGCAAGGCGCAGCTTTCCTGGATGCGTTCGCGCAAACGCTTGGCCACCCGCTGCTGGTCTTCGGCCGAGCCGTGCACAACGTCGGCGATGCTGACACTGACGATCAGACCGTTGAGCGGGCGGCGTTGCCGGTGCTGGCGCAGCAACTGCAGGAAGCCACGCCACTTGCCGGCCTCTTCCGGGCTGTTCATGTAGCGCCCGGCAGTGTCCAGCAGCACCGCTTCAGAGCTGAAGAACCAGTCACAGTTGCGCGTGCCACCCAACCCTGCGACGCGTGCACCTTCGCGCTCGGCGTAAGGGAAGTTGAGGCCGGACTGCAGGATCATGGTGCTCTTGCCAGCGGCGGGCTGGCCGATCACGAGGTACCAGGGCAGCGCGTACAGGGCGTCTTTGGCAGAGGTGCCGCGTGGCGTGTTCTTGTGCAGGCGCTCGATGCCCTGCAGCAGGCGCTCGCGCAACAGGCTGACCTCCTCGCGGTCGGCCGGCGTGGCATTGAGTACAGCCTGGTCGGCGTCGTCGCGCAGCAAGCCTTCGAGGTTGTGATGCTGGCCGGCGCCACGGTACAGCAGCAGGACGTAGCCCGCCGACAGCAGCAGGAAAGCCCCGATGCCAGCCAACAGGCTGTGCAGCGAAGCGAAGCCCAACGCGCTGCCGATCGCCCATACCAGGAAGATCACCAGGAAAAACGCCACCCCCAGCAGATAGGGTTGGTAACGCAGGCAGTAGTACTTGATCTTGTTCATACAGGCGTCGCATCCAGCGCATCGACGAATTGCTCGATAACGCGTTCAAGGGGTAGATCGAAGTCGTGTTGGCCGCGGGCCGATGCCGCAGGGCCCAGTAGCGCCAGATGCTGCTGGGCTTCGGCACAGCCGCAGAGCAGGCGATAGGCACTGCTGGCGTGGCGTGACGGGAAGCAGAACAGGCGCGGGTGCATGAAATCGTCTGCCAGCAGGCTCACGGCTGGCGTATCTGGCTGCCCGTTCATGTGGCACAGCCAAGTCAGCCACAGATCGGCTGTAGGGTTTTTCAAACCGCGCTCAGCGGGGAGGGGCAACTCAATGCCACCCTCGAAGTCACTGTGCAGCGCCGGCCGGCATGCGCGCAGCCGTGTCAAAGCGGCGGCGCTGTCGAAACCTGGCCAGGAGCCGTGCAGTGCACGCGCGATATCGGTGAAGCTGAAGTCACGCAGGAACTTGGCGTGCACCCGGCGGAACAGGTCCAGGTCCTGGGCTTGCAGTGGGCGCAAGGCCTTGACCCGTTCGAACAGGCGGGTGCCGTCGGCACCTTGCACGGCCTGGTGCAGCAAAGGCTTTATCTGTGCGCAGAACAGCTCGCCCAAGGTGAATGGGTTGCCCAGGGCCATGCCTTCCTTGCCCTTGAGCAGTTGGTAGATGAAGAACGGATAGCGCCGGTTACTGGCGTCACGCGAGCTCAACAGCCCGCCCAGCAGCCAGTTGCCATTGCGTGCGCGGTATGTGAAGAAGCACATCGGCAACCCATCGAACAGTGCCTGCCAGTCTTCGCGGTGGCGCATGGCCGCCAGCGAGGTCTGCAGCCAACTGTCGAATTCGCAGACTTCCTCCGCCGCGCCATGCAGGCTGACGAAGTCTGCGCTCGATGGCAGTTTGCCGAAGCAGCCGATCATTGGGCACTCCTGTCGTTGAGTGCGCTTAGGGCCTTGACCTGGCTCAGGTCGGTGAGTTTTACCCCACCGAAGTTGCGCACCACCAGGCTCACACGGCCATTGGCGGTGTTCCAGCTGAAGCGCTGCTGGATGCCGTCGAGGTCGTCGACGCGGGCGCTTTCGTTCATGCGCAGCAGGCCCCAACGCCCGGGGAAGTCGAACACCGTTACCCGTGCGCCACTGAGCGTTACCACATCCAGGCGAGCGCCCGGGGCATTGCTGGTGCCTGGCCAGGCGAAGCGGCTCCAGCTGCTGCGGCCGTTGCGGTAGTGCTGTTCCTGCCCATCGAGGGTGAACACGATGTCGGTGAAGTTGGCCGAGGGCTCCAGCATGATTTCAAAGCCGTTGTCGCGGTCTGACAGGCTGGCGATCACCTGGCCTACCGAACTGGCCCGGTCGATGCTGTTGAGCATGCCAGGGTTGACCAACGCCGGTGCCTTGCCATCACCTACGCCCAGACCTTCGCCGCCGGCGAGGTTGCCGATTTCGTTGCGTTTGAAGGCCGGCAGCAGCCCCGAGTCCGGGTCTACGAAACGTTGCAGGTCTTTGACCGAGGCTTCGTTGCGGCTACCACCGGCAATCGGGTAGCGGTGCGCCATGACCTGCTGCCAGGGCTTGGCGATCTGCTGCGCCCAGGCTTTGGCGATCTGCTGGCCGGCCGGGTCACGCAAGGTCGCCCAGGCGTACTGGATCGGCAGGTTGAACAAGCCTTGCAGCGAACGCGACAGGCTGTCCTGGCTGGTGTCGACGCTGGTTTCCACGTAATTGCGTACCGTGGTGACCTCGCTTGGCTGGCCTTCCAGGGTTTCGCTGATCAGCTGCTTGCTGCTTTTGCCGACATCCTGCGACCGCTGGATGTTGTTCATGCGGACCTTGAGCTTGCGCAGCGCCGCCAGGTAGCGGTCCATGATGGTGCTGTCGGCGCCTTCGGCGTTGTTCTGGGCGAATACCCGGGCAACCGGTTCGAAGCGCTTGGCGAGGCTGCCGTCGTCCACCGCCGGCAGGGCCGGGGCTACGTTGGCAGGCAGGCTGTCGTTGGCGTCGAACAGCCCGGTAACCTTGCTCCAGAAACCGTCATCACGACCAGTGCCGGCCGACGGTACTTCGCGTTTGACCGGCAGGTCCCACTGGGTATTGTCGTTCACAGCCTGCAGCAGGTTCTTTACGGGAGAGTGCTGAACGTCGCTCAAAAGCCCCAACTGCTGGGTCGCCGATGCCAGGTCGGCGAAGTGGCGCACGCCCACGCTACTGACCATCTTGTACCAGGCTTGGGTGTAATCGCGCTTGTAGCGGCTCATGAATTCGCGCACGAAGTTGGCCTTCTGCACCAGGGCATCGCCGCCGTCGCCGTCCAGTACCCAGTCGGACTCGTTGCGCAAGTTGCTCGATACCAGCTTGATCAGTTCAGGCTTGACGAACGTATCCCAGCCTTGGCGGGTATAGATCGCAGGTACCCCGGCCGACCCGTACAGCAGTGCGCGCCCAGGTTGAGGCACAAGGTCGTTGAGGCTCAGTGCCGGGAATTGGCGGCTGGATTCGAGTTGCAGGCGCAGGTATTCGCGATCGACCAGCGAACTGGAAATCATGAACGACTTGAGGTTCTGCCGGGTTTCGTTGATCAGTTGGTCGTTGCGTGGCAGTGAAGGCGCCTGGCCCTGCTCCAGCAACTGCACATACAAAGGAGTGTTTGCGCCGATCACGTCGGCGCTGGCGGGGGTGCCTTCGCCGGCCGCCGCGGCCCAGGCCTGTGGCAGGCTTGCGGCAATGAAGGCCGGGTCTGGGTGGGCGTCGGGTGCCGTCAGCAGCAGGTACAGTTTGAGCGTGTTGTAGGCATCGATGATCGAGGCGACTTGCTGCTCGTCAAGGCGCCCCAGCATCTCTTCGGACAACGACAGACCACCGGTGGTCGCGGACAGCTCGGCGGCATCGCTGGCTGTGGCCAGGTTGACCTTGGCCGCATGGGCGCCTGCGCGGGTGTTGGCCAGCGCGGCCTGCGCTTTGGCTGCAACCGCTGGGGCCAATGGCTTGGCGTTGCGTTTTTTCGGCGGGGCCGGGGTGAACTCCAGTGACTGGTTGATACCCGCGGCGAAGGTATTGAACGCGCGCATTTGCACTTGCAGGCTACGGGCGATCGGTTCCAGGGCCTGGCTGCGCAATTGCGCCAGATACGCGCTGCGGGTCACCTGGTCAACCGCCTCACCGTGGTACAGGCCGGCTCTGAGGCGCAGCGGCACGCCTTGTGTGCGATGCGACTCGACAGTGGCCATCTGCTCGCGCAGCACTTGCAGGCCTTTGCCCGCGGCCAACTGCTGCTGGCTGTCTTCGGCCTGGCCTATCTGGGCCAGCTGCAGGCGCAGATTGTCCAGCCATTGGCGGTTGTTGACGAACGACACTGCCTGCCAGCTGACAAGCAGCACGCCGGCGGCAACGGCCAGGCCCAGCAGCAGCGGGCTGAGCCCCGCTTGGCGGCCTTGGCGCGAGTGATACAGGCTCAGGTCACGGTCGGGGAAAATGACCCGGCGGAAGGTGTCGGTAATGAAGTAGCTGCGGTTGCCCGCTGCCGTGCCAGCCTGTTCGGCCTGGCCATCCTCGGCCGCCTGCAAGGCGAATTCGTCGGCGATGGCGTCTTCGTACACGTGCCCCAGTTGTTGCCCGGTCTGCAGGGCGCTGGTGAAGTACAGGCCGCGCAGCATCAGTGGGGCGCCGCTGCGCTGGCCGTGGGTGAAGTGCCCGAGGAACTGCTCGAGCACACCGCCCAGCGCGGCGAAGTATTGCGGGAAGTTCAGCAGCGTGCTGTCGGCTGCAGCGCCCAAGGCGATCACTTGTGCGTCGACGTGCTGGCGAATGTGGCTGTGCAGGTTGCCCAGGCGCGCCTGCAGCACCGCCTGCAGGCCTTGGTTGCGGATTTCCGACAACGCGAAGGTCATGCCCAGCGGTTGCTGGCGTTGGTGCAGGTCCAGGCCATCAAAAGCCTGGCTGAAGCCCGGCAACTGGTCGGTCTTGCTGAGCATCAGGTAGAGCGGTGGGTTGGTGTCGAGGCACTGGGCGTATTCTTCCACCCGGGCTACCAGCTGCGCTGCCAGGGCATCACGCTCTTCGCTGTTGGCGGCCAGCAGTTCGGGCAGGCTGACCACCAGCACCAGGCCATTGATCGCTGCCTTGCCGCGCTGCTTGCGCAGCATGCGCAGGAACGCCGAAAACTCGCTTGCCGACTGGTCGTCACGCAGGTAACGGCCGGCGGTGTCGATCATCACCGCGTCGGGGCTGAAATACCAGTCGCAGTGCTGGGTGCCACTTTCGCTGTCGTTGGCGGTGGCGATACTGGCTGACAGGCCGGAGTGGGTCAGCAGCGAAGTCTTGCCTGCCGCCGACATGCCGACCACCAGGTACCAGGGCAGGTCGGACAGCGCCGACTTGCCACCGCCGCCGGCGGAGCGGTCGGTGCGCAGCATGCTGATGGCATGCTTGAGGCGCTCGCGCAGTACCTGCTGGTCACGGAACTCGCCGGTGGCATTCCACGAGCGGTCGACTTCGATCTGCAGCAGGTTCTCCAGGTTGTGCTCGGCACGAATACGCTGGTACTGGCGCAGCACGACGGCCAGCAGGAAGCAGGCGCTGATGATGGCCAGGGCTTCGGGCAGGTGCTGCTGCAGCCACGGCAGCAGCGGCGACACCAGCCAACAGACCAACAGGCTCCCCAGCCACAGCAGTAGCAGCAGAACCCAGAAACTTTTCAAGAGGCGCAGTAATGTTTTCATGTCTTCCTGACTCGGCTACCTGAGGTGCACTCAGGCACTGAACAGCTGGCGGATTTGTTCGGAGAGGGCGGCGACGTCCTTGTCCAGCAACCAGTCAAGGGTCAGGTACACGGCGACGCAAACCAGCGCGATCAGCGCCAGGTACACCCACAGCGGCACTTCGTGGCGCAGCATCTGCGACACCTGGTCCGGCAGTGCCCAGTCCGGTGACAAGGCCTTGGGTGCCTTGCGGTAGCGGGCGATGTCCTGGCCGAGGGTGTTGGCCAGGTAACGCAGCTGGTCTTTCTGGCCAAGGCTGAACTTGCCCTCGAAGCCAAGCGCCAGGCACAGGTGATAAACCTCGAGCACATCGAGGTTCTGTTTGACATCGCCCCGCAGAGCCTCGACCTTTTCGAAAAAGCCTTCACCCGCCAGGTGCACGCCGAAATAGCGGAACTGCAAGGGTTGCAGCTCGAAGTGCTGGCGCAACGCGTTGTCGCCAGCGCGCAACACGCTTTCATCCAGGAAGGCGCAAAGCGCGTACTGGGTGTCCTTGACCTGTTCGGCGCTGTAGTTGGCGGCACGGGCGTCACGTTCAAGGTTGGCGAAGAAGCGTTCGACACTTCCTTCGAAGGCCTGCACCGAAGTGACCTGGCGGCCACGGCGCACGATCAGCGCCATGCTGATGAAGTCTTGCACCAGGTCCTTGAGCGACGGTTTGGCAGGGGCGGGCACGGTAGCGCCCTGTTGCAGTACGGCTTCGGTCATTTGAGCACCGCCATCAGTTCAAGCTTGAGGTTGGTAAAGGCGCTGGGCGCGTAGAAGCAGATGGTCTGGGCGTTCATCATTCGCTCATACACCTGGCCATGCGGCTCGATGGCGAAGTACTGATTGTCCAGGCGCACCGGGATCGCGTTGGGGAGCCGCGCGGCGTGGTTGAGGGTAACGCCGGGCATGGCACTGTTGACCACCACCTCGATGTCTTCGGGCGAGCCGATCTTGAAGGCCCGCGGCACCAGTTCCAGCAAGCTGGCACCGGGCATGTCGGCATGGACCGACACGTAGAAGTCGGCCTCGACCAGGCGCGGGTCGTGCAACTGCCCTTGCCAATACGACGGTTTGGTCTGGGTGAGGTTGATGACGATGCACTGGTTGGGCACGACGTTGTCCAGCATCACCCTGATCATCTCGTCCAGCTTGACCAGCGATGCGGCTGGGTCGTGGTGGTCGTACTCGGGGATGTCGGCCAGTTGAGTGTCGAGGGTGAAGGTCAGCAGGCCACCGGCAAGGTCGGCAAGGAACAGGTACAGGCGCTCTGGGTGCAGGCGTGGGTGGGCCAGCAGGTGGGCCAGTTGCGGGTGCGCCCGGTTGACGGTGTTCAGCAGCCAGAACAAGGTGACATCGCTGGAGCCGAACTCGGCGATCTGGTCGGCGCGTTCGCGGCGCCGGCCAGACAGTGCCTTGCTTTTGGCCTGCAAGGCGCCGAGCAGGCGCTTGCCAATGCCGGCCAGGGTTTCGTGGCAACCCAGGTGCAGGGTAGGGTGGACGAAATGCGGGTCCAGATTGAAACCGCCCATGCTGTTGCGGGTCAGCTTGGCCAGTGGGCAGTAGCTATAGCCATCCAGGCTATCGCCATCGACCAGCAGCACGACGTTCAGGCGCAGGCTGGTGATCTCGTTCTCCAGTTCGCCTTCGTTGAGGTCGGGCAGGGTGTCGAACTGTTTGCGATAGCGCCGCGCTGCCTTGTGTTCCTGGCCGTCTTCGACGTAGTTGAGGCCGAACGGCTCGGGCAGCTTCAGGGCAGCGTACACCTTGAGGTCGTTGGCCTTGAGCAGGTCTTTGAGGTCACGCGCGGCCGGCAGTGGGTCGTGCTGCGGCGCGTCGTACAGGCTGCCATCGGGGAATACCAGCTTAAGGCGCTTGAGTTGCAGCGAACCGTTGCTCAGGGCGTCCTCGTCCACTTGCAGCGCCTGTACACCCCAGTGGAAGGGGGTGCTGCGCAGGGTCGCTTCGGCCAACTGGTGTTGGTGAAACTCGTCCTGATACTGAAAGTGCTGTGGCAGCAGGAACATGCCTTCCGACCACATCACCCGGCTCTGCTTGCTCATTTGACGCTATCCACTAAAGAGTTGAAGGAATTGTCGACGGCGTTTTGTGCTGATTTGCCAGCCATATCGCTAGCCTTGTCGAGCGCGGCGTCCTGCACCTTGTCGGTGAGGCCAGGCGCGGCTTGCCTGGCGCGCTCGGCGGCGGCCTGCTGCTCGGCGGTCGGCGGCTTGTTCAATACGTCCACACCGCGCATGGCATGGATCTCGGTCTTGTCCACCAGCACGCGCAGGCCGTCCGATGAGAACCAGATCCCGTCCTTGCGCAGCGAGTCGGCGTCGAAGGCGACTTTCCAGCGGGCATCCTGCTCGTCGCGGAAAAACGCTGCCACGCCGACATACCGGGCGCTCTTGGCCAGCGGCCATTGGTCGATCTGGCCAATGCCCGGTAGCAGGGTGATCTCGCGTGCCTCCACCAGGGTGTTGCCCAGGGCTTTCTGCGGGGTAGCCCACAGGGTTTCGGCATCGCTGGCGGCGAAGCGCTCGAGGTCGGTCAGCTGGTACACGCGCATCACCACCGACAGCGGTTTGCCGTCGGCATCCGGGTTGAGCTGGTTGCCGCCATCAGAGGTCAGAATGACTTTTTCGCTGTCGGCCAGCATGTCGGCCGCCCAGCTGTCTTCCATGCGCTTGCCGATGCGGTCGGTAACCCCGCAGCCGGCCATTGCCAACAGCAGGGCAACGGCAGTCAAGCGTTTGAGGGCAGTGTGCTTGTGGTACATGACGGCAAAAACCTCCGGGTGCGGGTCAGGCCAGGCGATAGGCGAAATCGCCATCGCTGCCCAGCTCGATGACCAGGCGCTCGATGGGCGTGCCCTGGGCCATGCGCTCCAGCACGCGCTGGGCGAGCTCTGGCATCAGGGTCTGGGACAGAATGTTGTCGATGTTGCGCGCACCGCTATCGACTTCGGTGCAGCGTGCGGCGATGGCCTTCACCAACGCCGGTTCGTAGCTCAGTTCGGCCTGGTGGTTGCGCGCGAAGCGCTTGGCGATGCGCTCGAGCTTGAGCGCGACGATGCGCTCCAGCACCTGGTCCTGCACCGGGTAGAACGGCACGATGCTCAGGCGGCCAAGGAAAGCTGGCTTGAATACCTGGTTCAGCTCACCGCGCAGGCCTTCGATGATGGCTGCGGGGGTGGGCTGCTGCTCGGCATTCAGGCAGGTGTGCATGATGTGCTCGGTGCCGGTGTTGGAGGTGAGGATGATCACCGTGTTGCGGAAATTGATCTCGCGGCCTTCACCGTCGTCCAGCACCCCTTTGTCGAACACCTGGAAGAACAGTTCAAGTACATCGGGGTGAGCCTTTTCCACCTCGTCCAGCAGTACCACGCTGTACGGTTTGCGGCGCACCGCCTCCGTCAGCACGCCGCCTTCGCCGTAGCCGACATAGCCCGGTGGTGAGCCTTTGAGGCTGGATACCGTATGCGCTTCCTGGTACTCGGACATGTTGATGGTGATCAGGTTGCGTTCACCGCCATACAGGGTGTCGGCAAGGGCCAGGGCGGTTTCGGTCTTGCCGACGCCGCTGGGGCCAAGCAGCAGGAATACGCCGATCGGTTTGTTCGGGTCTTCCATGCGCGCACGGGAAATTTTGATGCGTTTGCCGATTTCGTGCAGGGCATGGTCCTGGCCCAGTACGCGCTGGCTCAGCAGTTCAGGCAAGCGCTGAACGGTATCGATCTCGTCGCGCAGCATCTTGCCTAGCGGAATACCGGTCCAGCCGCTGATGACCTGGGCGATGGCGCCGCTGTCGACCAAGGCATGCACCAGTGGCTGGTCGCCTTGCACCCGGGCCAGTTCGCTGCGCAGGGCATTGAGCTGCGCGGGGTCGGCTTCACTGGCGGCGCTCAGCGCCTTGAGCTGTTCGACCAGTGCCAGTTCCTGTTGCCACTGGGTGTTCAGTTGCTGTTCCTGCAACTGCGCGGCTTGCAAGGCAGCCTGCAGTTCGCCGAGGCGGCGGGCATGATCGTGGCCTTTGCCGGCTTCGTCGCCCAGCACGCTGATTTCAGCTTGCAGGTTGTCGATCTGCCGACGGCAGTCTTCCAGTGCGCCAGGCTGCGAGGTTTGCGCCAAGGCGATGCGTGCGCAGGCGGTGTCGAGCACGCTGACAGCTTTGTCTGGCAGCTGGCGGCCGGTGATGTAGCGGTTGGACAGGCGCACTGCCTGCACCAGCGCTTCGTCCATGACCGCCACCTTGTGGTGTTCGCGCATTTTGCCTAGCAGGCCGCGCAGCATGTGGATGGCTTTGTCTTCATCCGGCTCTTCGACCTTGACCACCTGGAAGCGGCGGGCGAGGGCTGCGTCCTTTTCGAAGTACTTCTTGTACTCGGCCCAGGTGGTGGCGGCGATGGTGCGCAGCTCGCCACGTGCCAGCGCAGGCTTGAGCAGGTTGGCGGCGTCATTTTGCCCCGCCTGGCCACCGGAGCCGATCAGGGTGTGGGCTTCATCGATGAACAGGATGATCGGGTGCAGGCTGCGCTTGACCTCTTCGATCACTGCCTTGAGGCGGTTCTCGAACTCACCTTTGACCCCGGCGCCCGCCTGCAGCAACCCCAGGTCGAGGGTATGCAGTGCCACATCCTTGAGCACGGCCGGCACGTCGCCTTGGGCAATGCGCAGGGCCAGACCTTCGACTACGGCTGTTTTGCCCACCCCGGCCTCACCGGTGAGGATCGGATTGTTCTGCCGGCGGCGCGTGAGAATGTCGACCATCTGCCGCACCTCGAATTCGCGCCCAAGCACGGGGTCGATGCGGCCTTCGCGGGCACTTTGGGTAAGGTTGACCGTGTATTGGTCCAGCGCCGGGGTCTTGCCGCCAGCCTTGCCCGTGGCAGGGGCCGGTGCCGCTGGGCCAGCCAAGGCGCTGGCGTGGCGCGATTCGGCGCTGCCCTCGACCAAAGCGGCAAGGTTCAGGCGAAGGTCGTCTGGGTTGATCTTCTCCAGCTCAGGGGCCGAGGCGACCACTACGCGATGCAGTTCGGCATCGTCCAGCAGGACTTGCAGCAGATGGGCACTGCGTACTTGCGCGACGCCGTACTCGATCGATGCCAGCAGCCAGGCCTGTTCGATCATGCGGGTGATATGTGGCGACAGCGCCGGGGTGCGGGTGTTGCCTTTCTTGAATGTGCCCAGGGCCGTTACCAGTTGCGCCTGCAGGCGCTCGGCGACCACATCGTAGTGGCGCAGGATTGGCGCCAGGTCAGTGTCGCCGGCATCGAGCAGCTGCAACAGCAGGTGCTCGACTTCCACGTCGTAGTGTTGCTCCGAGAGGCACAGGGCTGCAGCGCTTTCTGTCGCCGTGCGGCTGGTTTCGTTGAGCTTGGCGAACAAAGACTTCAGGTTCACAAGGCGACCCCATCGTAAGGAATGTGGAAGACGGCGCAACGCGATGGCTCCGCGTCACGGCCAGGGCGTTTGAGCCAGCCCAGCCAGCCCAGGGCAAGGTTGCCTGTGCGGCCGAGCTGGGCGGGTGGTACAGCCTCGGGCTTGAGCCGCGGGGCAATTTCGAAATCCAGCTCGGCACCCAGGTAGAAGCGCACCAGCTCGACCAGCTTGCGGTAGCACGCGGTGCCGGGCTGGAACCGTTGGTAATCGGCCAGGCCAAGCGGGCCGAGCTCGATGCGGATGCACGACTGGTAGTCCCAGACCCGGTTACCGGCCACGGCACTGTGGCCCAGCTGGGCATTGCGCCGCCCCAGCTGGGTACATTGTTCCGGCTGCAGGCGCAGCCAGCGCCCGGCGAACTGGCGGACTTTGATCGGCAGCGCGAAGTAGAAGCCGAGCATGCGCTCCAGGTTCAGGGCGTTGCGTGGCTTCTGGCTGAGCAGGCCGGCAAAGTAGCTGAACAGCTCGCGGCGCAGCGCCGTGGGCTGCTGCTCGAACTTGAGGCGCTGGGCCATGGGCCCGAACCCCACCACGTTGAGCAGGTAGCTGTCGAAGCGCGATGTGCCGTTGCGCTCGTGTTCGATATGAAACTTGTATTTTTGCCAGGCTTCGTAGAACAGCGTGGTCATGCGGTGCGAAAACATGTCGAGGAACGCATGCGCAGCATCGTCGCGATACTGTACGTGCCGCTCCAACAGCAGCTCGGTGTACGGGCGTGGCAGCACACCAGACGGCCCTACCAGGCCCATGAAGGTCACCTGGACCTCCGACAACGGCCGGCCGGCCGGCGAAACCTTGCCCTCGCGTTCGAAATGCAAGTCGCTGACTTCGCTCGCCGGGAACGCCAGGGACAGCTGGGTGCGAAAACGCAGCGGGTCTTCGTGCGGGCGCGTTGCCAGGTCCATGCGCCCGGTGCGGCTGTAGTGCAGGCGAAGCAGGCGCACCAATTGAAAAAATTCGAATCGGTGCGGCTCGGCTCGGGCCTGATCGATCAGACCAGGGGCTGATCGCCAGTGCGTGCTGGCCATTGGACGACTCTCTTTTCTCGTTGTTGGGTACGCAGCGTCAGTTGGGTGAAGCTGTTCATCGAACAGTACTGGCCGAAGAAATGGTCCAGCACCATGCCGAACAGGAACACACCGCTGCCGGTGAACTGGCTTTCGTCCAGCGTCAGGGTGATACCCACACCGCGCACGAAGTTCGGCCGCGGGTGGCCGATACGCGCAACCACCGGTTCGCTGGCGATAGCCTTGATGCCGTTGATTTGTTTACGAATGGCCGAGACGTTGCGGTAGTTGTAGAGCGACAGCAACTCGAGCAGTACTTCGCGGCCCTGGCTTACCAGCGACAGGTGGTTGAGCGACAGGTGCGCAATAAGCCGCCAGATAAGGCCTTTGCCCAGTGGCACACGCATGGTGGCGGTGGGCTTGCGCAGGCAGCGGATGTCCCTGATCACCGAGTTGGCCGGGATGTTGAAATCACCGCGTTCACCACCGAAAGGCAGCATCAGCGGCACATCGCGGTTGCTGCAGGTAAGGCTGATGCTGAGGGTATCGCTGCTGGCGTCTATCAGCTCCAGGTCGCGGTCGACCACGCGGATGCTCATGGCTGTGGCATCGCCTTGGTTGCGCCGGCGGGCGATCCAGAAGCTGGTGTGCGGGTCTTGCTCGCCACGCGGCTCGAAGAATGCCTGGCAGGTGGCGACCTGGTCGATGCCACCCAGTTTGCGCACGCGCCGTACCCGATCGATCGACACCACTTCTGCGGCATTGTGCAGGCGGGTGTCGGGGGTGACCGGGTATTCGTGCCGCGTATGGGTAAGCTTGATCGGCTCGGCCTGTTGCCGGAACAAGTTGATGATTGGCGTGCAGTTGAGCTTGAAGTTGTTGCGCCCGATGTTCTGGCTCAGCCGCGCCAGGCGGTCGCCCAGGTCGTAGTCGCTGAAATAGAAATTGACCTGTACCTGTTCCACGGCCTGACCATTCAGGGGGCGAGCGAACCCGCCGAGGTCGAAGAACATGAACTTGTCTGGGAAGGTGAAATACTCGTGCAACAGCCGGTAGCCGAGGAACGAGCGTTCGGAATAGTCCACCAGGCCTTCGTCACGCCCATAACCTACAGCGCTCAGGGCACCTGCTGGCAGCACGATTTCGCGCCTGCGGCCTTGGTCGTGGAAGCTCAGGGTCGCCTTGGCGAGGTTGTTGAACAGCAGCTCGTACAAATGCAGCATCAGCGTTGCTTCACCGTCGAGGAAGAAGCGCAGACGGTCGATTTGCATTTGCCCGAACAGGGCGTCGCCGGTGGCGGCCAGGTCGATGCTCAGGCGGGCGACCAGGTCGGCGCTGTGGCCGTTGAAAGCGGAGCGCTCCATTTCGGCGAACGTGGCCTTCTGCACGGCAATCGGCCATAACTCAACCGGGTAGCAAGTGCGGAATTTACACACCACGCCCTCAACGGCGTTGGCATGCATCTCGGTATGGCGCGCCACGCGGTAGGCTTCGGTCACCTTCTCGTGCTTGCCCAGGCTCAGCTCGGCGATCGACATCGACGGGGTTGGGCGCAGGTAGTGCGGGTACAGCACCTCAAGGAAGGACTCGACGATTTCCGGAAACTCGTCATCGAGTTTTTTATGCACCCGCGCGGAAAGGAACGAAAACGCCTCGATCAGGCGCTCGGTATGCGGGTCTTCGCAGTTGTCGCCCTCGATCAGTAGCCGCGAAGCAATTTTCGGGTACTGCGCGGCAAACTCCTGGCCGAGGAAGCGCAGGTGCGACAGTTCCTTTTCGTAGTAGGGCAGCAGTTCGTCGAGCATCAGTTGAGGTTCTGTACTTTGTATTCCTGGGTGTTGACCTGCAGCACGGCGTCGAATGACACCTGGCGGCTGATATCCTGCAGACGCAATACAGCGTCTACCCGGAAGGTCAACATGCGGTGGCCGTTCTGCTGGGCCAACAGCTGAACCCGCACCCGGCGAAAGCGCCGGTCGCCGGTGCTGATCGCCCGCTCCAGCTGCTGCTGGATCAGGCGGCGATCGTGCGGGTCGAGCACGCTGCGGCTGATGAAGTCAGGCATGCCGTATTCAAGGATGGAGCCCTCAAGCTGACTGAAGCCCTCCAGCTCTTCGGCGACCAGCGACTGACGCGTGTTAACCAGCACTTCAAGGTCGCGCACGATGCTGGCCTTGTATTCGGCCAGTGAGCAGGTACGCTGCGCGGCCGGCTCGGCCGACTGGTGAGGGCGGTCGTCCAGCAGGCGGTCGAGCAGCGAGGGCAGCAGCCGGGCTTGGTTACTCATGTGTCATCCCTGTACACAGCGGCTGATCAGCCGCGGGCGCCCTGCGGCAACTCGGCCACCAGGCGCAGCGAGGCGGTCAGTTCGTCCAGCTGGTAGTGCGGGCGCAGGTAGGTCACGGCTTTGTACACACCTGGCTTGCCGGGCACTTCGAAAACCTCGGCGCGGGCTTCGCGCAGCGGGAACTTGGCCTTGGCTTCCTGGCTGGCGGTATCGTCGAGCAGCACGTAGCTGGCCAGCCACTGGTTGAGGAAGCGCTCCACGTCCATGCGCGAGGCGAAGCTGCCGATTTTGTCGCGCATGATCGCCTTCATGTAATGGGCGATGCGCGAAGTGGCGAAGATGTACTGCAGTTGGGCCGACAGGCGTGCGTTGGCGTTGGCGATGTCGGTGTTGTACTGCTTCTGCTTTTGCGCCGACTGGGTGCCGAAGAATGCGGCATAGTCAGTGCCCTTGCAGTGCACCAGGGGAATGAAGCCGAGGTCCGACAGCTCTTTTTCACGGCGGTCGGTAATGGCGATTTCGGTCGGGCACTTGAGGGCAATTTCGCCATCGTCGGTCTTGAAGGTATGAGTCGGCAGGCCTTCGACCAGCCCGCCCCCTTCCACGCCGCGGATGGCCACGCACCAGCCGTAGCGGGCGAAGGCATCGGTAACGCGGGTGCCCAGGGCGTACGCAGCGTTCATCCACAGGTACTTGTTGTGGTCGCGGCCGTCTACGCTTTCGACGAAGTTGAATTCTTCCACCGGGGTGGTATCGGGGCCATACGGCAGGCGACCGAGCACATGCGGCAGGGTCAGGCCGACGTAGCGGGAATCTTCCGAAGCGCGGAATGACTTCCACTTGGCATACTCGACGGTGTCGAAGATCTTCGCCAGGTCACGCGGGCCGGACATTTCGGTGAACGAGTCCCAGCCGAACAGCTCGGGGGAGGCAGCCGAAATGAACGGTGCATGGGCCGCCGCGGCCACGTGCGAGATCTCCTCCAGCAGGTACATGTCTTCGGGGTTGCGGTTGAACTCGTAGTCACCGGTCAACATGCCGAAAGGCGCGCCACCGAAGGTGCCGTACTCTTCTTCGTAGACTTTCTTGAACAGTGCGCTCTGGTCGAATTCGCTGGCGGCCTTCAGGTCGCGCACCAGGTCCTTCTTCGAGGCATTGAGCAGGTGGATTTTCAGCGTGGTGCTGGTCTCGGTCTGGTCTACCTGGTATTTCAGGCCGCGCCAGGAGGCTTCCAACTGCTGGAATTCGCTGGCGTGCATGATCTCGTTCATCTGCTCGGAGAGCATCGAATCGATCTCGGCGATACGTGAGTCGAGCACGGCGATCAGGTCCTTGCTCGGGGTCATCTCACCCTCGAGCACCTGGTTCACCAGTTCGCCGATCAGGTCGCGGGTGCGATTGCGCTCGGTGTCGGAGCGGGCCACGCGGCTTTGCGAGATGATGCTGTCGAGCAGCGATGGCTGCGGTGCGAAGTTTTCCACTTCGACCAGGTCGCCGGCCTGTTGCGGTGCGGTTTGCTTGTCGGTCATGTTCGGGCTCCTGCTCAGGCGCGATCGTCGCTGGACGGGTCTTTCACTTCGGCTTCACGGCCGAATTCCTTGCCCAGGGTCTTGAGCTTTTCGGTGTTCTGCAGCACGTCCATCAGCAGCTCTTCGAGCTTGTCGTTGCCGCCCATCTTGTTGCGCAGATCGGCCAGCTTGTTACGCACTTCCAGCAGCTTGCGCAGCGGCTCGACCTGCTTGACCACGTTCTGTGGCTCGAAGTCTTCGAGGCTGTTGAAGTTCAGCTCGACGCCGAGCTGGGTGCCGTTCTTGGCCAGGGTGTTGTCGACGCGGTAGGTCAGGCGTGGCTTGATGCCCTTGAGCACGCCGTTGAAGTTGTCGCGGTCGATGAACACGAACTTGCGGTCCTTGAGCTTGGGCAATGGCTCCAGCGGGTTGCCGGAGAAGTCGCCCAGTACGCCGACGACGAAGGGCAGCTCCTTTTTCTCGATGGCATCGCCGATGTCCACGTCGTAGGTGATATGGACCCGGGGCGCGCGGACGCGGTCGAGTTTGTGCTGGGTGCTTTCCTTCTTCGCCATCGTATTCTCCAGTGCAAGCAGTTCGCTGCGAATCATTGCGCCGCCCGTATCCGGGCCCTGCGCGTTACAGTCCTTCGATCGTCCGCAGCAGGCGCTGACGGATGTCGTCGTTCATTTCCAGGATGTTGTCGCGCCCCACCAGCTCTTCGAAGCTGGTGTTGCCGGCAATTTGCGTGCTGCTACGGATAACCGAATCGTCGGGAAGTTCCGAGCGTACCGGCGAACTGATGACGCAGAACGGCAGGTCGCCAAAGCCCTTCAGGCGCTCGAAGCTCAGCCCGTAGCGCAAGCCTTCGAACAGCCGCCCAAGGCCAGGCGACTTGCTCAGGCAGTAGAACAGCACCAGGTAGTGCACCACGAAGCGGTACAGCTCGGCGCTGCTGCGGTTGGGGTCTTTGATGACATTGCGAAACCGCGCCAGGTCGAAGGCGTGGAAGCCCACAACCCAGCGGGTCGGGCTGGTGATGCGGATGACTTGGCCGCTGTGTTCCAGGGTCTTGTCGTATTCCAGCGGGAACAGTTCGGGGGTGGTGCTGATCAGGTTCAGCGGTACTTCCAGCTCGGTGACCAGCTGGAACGGCGCGGCCGAGCCGATGCGCTCGTAGAGTTCGATCAACGACTGGAAATGGCCCTGGGTTTCGCGCCCGCTGCTGCGCTGGGCGCCTTGCAGGTATTCGCCAAACAGGGTTTGCGGACGGATCAGCGGTGCCACGGTGGCAAGGTAATCCGCCGCCTGCGCCTTCAGCGCATCGGAGATCGCCCGCGTCTGGCTACGCAGCTTGATCAGTGCTTCGACATCAAAAGTCTGTGTCATCGGTACATCGTCCATGAGCCTGCTTGATCGTCCTGAAACGCCAATGGCGAGGACCTGAAAATCGCGCCTCTCGGCTGCGGCAATTTGAGTGCTGGCACATGAATATCGTGTTGCCAGCAATGCCGAGTAGGGCACCCCACTGCGGAAGAAGTTCCGGCGAGGGGCGCGATTTTTCCCTGTTTTGTGATGCCGCGCAATGATGGCGCCATGCCATTGACGGTGGGTTTCGAGTGCGGGAAATGGGGGTTTTACCCCTAAAGTCAGGGGGCTGAAGTGCTAAGAGAACGGTAAAAATTGCCGTAAAAAGTTTTTTTCAAAAAGTGAAGCGGGTCTCATTTTTTTGCGTCATGCCATTGGCATTCGACTTCCGTCGCGGCGCGTTTCAATGATGGCAATGCGACGGAATATGGCGTGCCGAAGCGGTTTCGTGAGGGTTGTCAGAGCGGCTTTGCGCCCACCATGCGACCCTCGATTGCCCACTCCCGTAACCACCCGAGCAAGGCGTGTAATTCATCAGTGGCCTCGACCGACAGCGTGCCGTTTTCGTACAGGACGGCAACGCTGAGCGTGCCCATCCCGCAGGGCATTGCGAACGCGCTCAAGCGAACCTGTTCGGGGTCGCTGTGCAGCCGTGAGTGGTAGCCCAGGAGCGTGTTGGCCCAGCTTGAGTAACCGCCATCGCGCAGCAGCAAGGTTGCTGCACGCGCCAGTACCGCGGAGATTTCCGTCAGATCCCAAGTGCACGGCTCAGCTGTGCCGCGCTGGGTGCCAGGTTGCATCATTAGGGCATGGTCCAGTTCGCGGCGGCGGCATCGAACGACCATGGGCAGCGCTGCTGATGGATCCTGTAGCCAGGCCGTGTACCGGGCCTGGTCGATGCGGTAATACTCTTCGTAATCGACCAGGGCGTTGCTGACCGGGATCGACAGGTAGAACTGCCATGAAGCCAGTTCTATCCCAAGCGAAAAACGGTGCGCTTGGCTGGTGTAGGTGTCATTGAATTTCATGCTGGGTTGCGCCTTCGAGACATGCATCTAGCGGCCATCCACCTGAATGCAGATGTCCTTCCTGCCGATCGTTTTGCATGGCCAGTGGTCGTTGATGTAGAAGTCCGGCTTGAAGCACACGCGCTCATCGTTCACCCAGAACATTTGCCAGCCAGAACCTGAAATGCGCAGCTTGGGGCACGACCAGTAGCCTTGCGCCGAAAGCGTGGCGATCGTCAGTGCGATCATTGCCGGGGCGACGATAACCATCAGCAGGACTGTCAGTTGTAGTGAGCGCGTCTGGAATCGATATAGCCAGGATTTTCCAGGTGGGTCGAATTTGCGACCGGTCCATGCGGCGATCGTGCAGGCGACGATCAGGCAGGGTGTCAGGGGAATGAAGCCAATCATGAAAAAGCCTTTGAGCGACGTTTCCACGACGGGCGCATTTCGGTAAAGGCGGCCATAGAGTGGCACGATATCCACCCATAGGATGTAGGCTGCAAATGTGCCCATGGCTAACATGGACAGGCACAGGCCTATGGCCGTGAACCTGAAAAGGACCGGAGACCTGACGTGCAGTTCGGGATGGTTTTTCATGCATGCCTCAGCATTCCGTGCTGGGCGACAGGGTGCCTGTTTTCGTGAGGGAGGGGCAATGGCATCAAAGCGGTGCTGACTATTTGCCATCATTGCCGCCGTGCGATTCCCTGAGGAAAATGCTGCCGCCGGGAAATTTATTTCACGAACGGTGGTCACACATCTGCGTAGCGGCCATGCGCTATCAGTTGCTCCACTGGCGGCCTCCACCGTGCTTGCCGAGGTACAAGGCAGGCGCGCCAATTTTCAACGGACTGTGATGTAGAAAATGGACCTTTTAGCCAACGTCCCCAGCTGGAGTGACATCGAGCGCAACCTCGACCAGAAGTTCAGCGCGGCGAACCAGAGCATCCGCCACGGGTTGCAGAGCGCCCACGACAGTTGGGACGGCTTTAGTCGACGCGTCAGCGATGGCGCCAGCCAGGCCTATGGCTACATGGGGGGCCACCGCATCGACAACGTGCAGCAGGCGCTGGCGATGTCGTATCCGATCTTCCAGGAAGACCTCAAGCGCAAGTGGGCCTCCATCGGTATCGAACAGATCCTGCCAGTGCTGCTGCAACTGGTGAAGGAAGTGTCGATGATTCTCGGTGGCAGCATCGCCGTGGGCTCTGCCGCAGGCGGCGCGATCGGCGCCTTGGCCTTTGGTTTTGGCGCAGCTCCGGGTGCGGTGGCGGGGGCGGGCATCGGCCTGGAAGTCGGCAACCTGATCCTCCTGGCGTTGGGGCTTTCGGCCATTGCCGAGTATTTCATCAAGGGTTTGCCGGCTTGCCTGAGTACGCTCCAGGAAGGCATCGCCACCGCCTGGAATGCCGAAGAAGGTGTCAAGCCCGCCGGGCTGGACCCGACCGGAGGCTCGGCGGCGGTGATCCAGGAGCGCACCGAGCGTGCCGCCCGGCAACTGGCTCGCGGCCAGGAGCAACTGGTGCTGCTACTGCTGGTGGGCATCGTCACCTACCTGCTGCGTGGGCAGATGAAAGCCGGCATCATGGGCAGCATGGAGAACATCGCCAGCCGCAGTGCCAAGCTGCAGGCCGATATCGCCAACAAGCAGTTTGGCGCCTGGCTGGCCAAGAACGAAGCCAAGCTGCTGGCCCATCCAGACCTGCAGGTCAAAGACCCGACGCCCCTCAAGAAACCTGAGCTGCCAGAGCCGGTTCGTCGCCCTGAACCAGCACCTGCAGCCAAACCCGTGGCTAAGCCGCCGGTCATGTCCTTGCGCGATGCCGTGGGCAATCAGACCGCAGACCGCTGGATATCAACGGGCAGGCGTATTGCCGACTTCACCGACCCCAAACGCTCTGCATTGCTGACCGACGACCAGATCGGCGCGCTGCATGGTTACACCACTAACGAGGGCTATCAGTGGATCAACCCGGCACTGCGCGGGCAAACCCCGTTCAGCCCGCAGATGGAGGCTTTCGTCGCGCATGCGAACGACGGTCTGGCCAAACTGCCGTCCTACGCTTTAGGTGACACCTTCCGCGGCACCACATTGCCGTCCGATGTCCTGTCGAGGATGCAGGTCGGCCTGCCAACCAGTGATGCGGCGTTCATGAGCACATCTGCAGACTCGGCCCTTGCTTTCAAGGTGTAGTCCATCCGCTGTTGCAACGGCCGGGAGGGTTCCGGTGACAGGTGCGCATAACGCTGCACGTAATCGGCCAGCAATGCGTTCGAGCCAGCCGGATGCGCCGGCGGCGCCCGCAGTCAAACCCCAATGGCTGCAGTCCAGGGCCTGCACCTTGACGCCAGAGCAGGCGCTGGACCGTGCCAAAGGCGCGCTGCTGGGGCTGGCCATTGGCGATGCGGTCGGCACCACGCTCGAGTTCCTGCCGCGTGACCGGGAACAGGTGAGCGACATGGTCGGCGGTGGCCCCTTCAAGCTCACTGCGGGCGAGTGGACCGATGACACCAGCATGGCGCTGTGCCTGGCAGATACCTATGTGAGCCAGGGCAAGTTCGATTACGCCACCTATGCGAATGCTCTCGTGCGCTGGTACCGCAAGGGTGAAAACAGTGCCAATGGCCGTTGCTTCGATATTGGCAATGCCACGCGCAACGCGCTCGAAGGCTGGCTGCGCGAAGGCATCACCTGGCAAGGCAACTACGACCCGTCCAGTGCAGGCAATGGATCGATCATCCGCCTCGCACCTACGGCGATCTATCGCCGGCATTCGTTGTCCGCGAGCTGGTGGGAAAGCGTCACCCAGAGCAGCGTGACGCACAACGCCGACGAGGCAGTGAACAGCTGCCAGTTGTTGGCCGCTCAACTGCATCTGGCACTCAATGGCGCCGATAAGGAAGAAACCCTGGCACCTGCCGTGCGTTCGTTGCGCCCCCGCCCGATGATCATCAACGCTGGCGAGTACAAGCAAAAGTCCCGCGACCAGATTCGCTCTTCCGGTTATGTGATCGACACCCTGGAAGCTGCGCTGTGGGCAGTTTGGAACACCGACAACTTCAAGGACGCGATTCTGCTGGCTGCCAACCTTGCCGATGATGCCGACAGCGTCGCGGCCACTGCCGGCCAACTGGCGGGGGCGCTGTACGGCGTCTCTGGCATGCCGCCGGAGTGGGTGGCGAAGGTTGCCTGGTCGGAACATATCCAGGCGCTGGCAGGGAAGTTGTTCGAGCTGGCACCGCAAGTGGATGAACTGGATGCGTTGCTTTACGGCCAGCGTTGAAGGTACGGGGAGCAAATGTGAACTGCGCCACGAATCGATACATTTTTTTGTGGCGGTTGCGATGGCTGCAACAGTTGCGGAGCACGATTGACAGAGCGCTTGGCGCTGGCCCCGCTGACCGCGCAAAGCCGCGCACGCGGAAGCTTCACGCGACACAGCAGGTGTGCAGGTGATGGAGCAAATTGCCTGAATGATGGCTATATGGCATTGCCTTGATTGCATGTGAGCCACGGTTTTCGCGGCTTGCAGCAAGTTGACAGGGTAGCTTTTGACGGTGTTTTCTTTGGGCCTTTCTGGCCGCTGACCCGCCCGAATGTGACCAGTGTCACGTTCATGGCAACGCGACAAGGCACTTTTCCGGGTGCTTGCGGTCGCATGAACCCGCGGGACGCGCACGCGCGAAGCGTGCGCCTCGTACCCCGCATGAACAGAGTTGTCGCTGAGCATCGCAAGCGCGTGCTGGCCGTGTTTTCAAGGAGATTTCGCATGATCATGGACCTGGCCTCCGCGCTGCTGTCGCCGCAGAACCGCCGCCTGTTCAAGTTCCACAACCTCGCCAACCCCGAGCAGGAACTGCTGCTGGAAACCTTCAAGGGCGTCGAGGCTTTGTCGCGGGCATTCAACTACGAACTGCTGCTGGTCTGCGAAGATTCTGGCGTGCCGCTGAAGTCGATGATGGGCCAGCACGTCAGCATCGAGATCGAGCTGGCCGAAGGCGGCCCGCGCTATATCACCGGTTACCTCACGCGCTTTGCCAGCATCGGCAGCGACGGTGGCATGGCGCGCTACACTGCCACCCTCAACCCGTGGTTCTCGATGCTCAAGAACCGCTTCGACACGCGGATCTTCCAGGGCAACACCGTCGAGGAAGTGGTCACCGAAGTGTTCGCCCTGTGCCCGGCGTTCTCCCGTCACGAGTTCCGCCTGACCCGGCCGCAGAAGCGCTACACCTACATCACCCAGTACCGCGAGACCGACTTCAACTTCGTCCAGCGCCTGCTGGAGGAAGAGGGGATGTTCTACTTCTTCGAGCACACTGCCGAAGGCCACACGATGATCATCTGCGATGACTCCAGCACACTGGTGGACATCCCCGAGCAGCCGCAAATCCGCTTCCACAGCGCCTCAGTCACTGAGACCGCCGACTCCATCACCCAGTGG
>NZ_DKJF01000073.1:0-17781 GCF_002454615.1 Pseudomonas sp. UBA6699 | reverse complement strand
GCGCGGGCGGCGCTCGATATCCGCGCCACCGCATATCGCAAGCCCTAAACCCAAGGCATAACTCAGTTACTGGACAAACGGTCCCCACGGGCAAAGCGCCAGGTGCGGATGATCTCCAGGCGGTCGAATTCGGCCAGGTCCCCGGTAAACGGTGCGAACGGCGCTGCCAGCCGCACGATACGCTGCGCTGCCTGGTCCAGCACCGGCTGGCCGGACGACTCCAGTACCAGCACTTCGTACAGCGAGCCGTCGCGGTTGATCGAGACCATCATGCGCAGGTTGCCGTAGATCTGCTGCCGGCGCGCCTCGTCGGGGTAGTTGAGGTTGCCCACCCGCTCGACTTTCTTGCGCCACTCTTCCTTGTACCAGGCGCCCTTGTCGCGCATGGTCGAGGCAGCGTTCAGGCGGTGGATGCGCGGGCGCTTGGCGTACAGTTGCTGTTCGTTGGACAGCTCTGCCTCCAGGCTGGCGATCTGGCTGGACAGCTGCGAGCTGTCGAAGTCCGGGGCGGGCGCGGCTGGCTTGGGTTGCGCCTTGCTGGGCTTGGGCTTGGGCTCGACCTTGTGCGCCTTGGGCGCGGTGGTCACCACCGCCGACTTCTGCGGGGTTGGTGGCGGCACTACTTCCGGCTTGGCTGCCGGCGGGGGGGTGATCTTGTTGATCTTGCTGTCCTGGAACGGCGCCACTTCGGTGGTCTTGGGCACCGCCTTCTTGTCCAGGGTGCCGCTGCCTTGCTGGTTGTCCTGGGCCTGAAAATCAGCTTTCTCCGGCGGTTTTTCGCTTTTGAAGGTGGCCAGGGTAATGTCCATGGTATGGCGGATTTCGGCAGGCTTGACCACGGTGAAACCGACGCCGAGGATCAGCGCCAGGTGCACCAGCGCAGCCAGGAACAGCGTGAAACCGAGCCGGTCCACTGGGCGAACGCGTGGGGGCAGCAGGTCGGAAGGGATATCAGCGGGCAGCGTCATCGGGTATCCAGCAACCGCAGGGCGGGGCAGCAGGCCAGGCAAATGGGACCCGCATCATACCCCACTCCGGGTAAATGCCGTGCGTCGGCGGTCAGCGCGCCTGCAACTGGCGATCAATGGCATCCATCAGCTTGCCGCCGATATCGGTGTTGTAGGCGTTGTCGATTTCGCGAATGCAGGTCGGGCTGGTGACGTTGATCTCGGTGAGGTAATCGCCGATCACGTCGAGGCCCACGAACAACAGGCCTTTCTCGCGCAGGGTTGGCCCCACCTGGGCGGCAATCCAGCGGTCCCGGTCGCTCAGCGGGCGCGCCTCGCCGCGGCCACCGGCAGCCAGGTTGCCACGGGTTTCGCCGCTGGCCGGAATGCGCGCCAGGCAGTAGTCGACCGGCTCGCCGTCGATCATCAGGATGCGCTTGTCGCCGTCCTTGATCGCCGGCAGGTAGGCCTGTGCCATGATCTGCTGGGCACCCAGCGCGGTCAGGGTTTCGAGGATCACCGACAGGTTCGGGTCGCCCACCCGATGGCGGAAGATCGACGTGCCGCCCATGCCATCCAGCGGTTTGAGGATCACGTCACCATGCTTGGCGGCAAACTCGCGGATGATGTCCGGGCGGCGGCTGACCAGCGTCGGTGGCGTGCACTGCGGGAACAGCGTGGCGAACAGTTTTTCGTTGCAGTCACGCAGGCTTTGCGGGCGGTTGACCACCAGCACGCCATCGTTCTCGGCTTGCTCCAGCAGGTAGGTGCTGTAGACGAACTCCATGTCGAACGGCGGGTCCTTGCGCATCAGGATCACGTCCAGCTCGGCCAGGGTGCTGTCCTGTTCTTCGCCCAGCTCGAACCAGCGGGCCGGGTCGGCGAAAACGTTCAGCGGGCGCATGCGTGCACGGGCTTTGCCTTCGCCCTGGTACAGGTCGCGCTGCTCCATGTAGAACAGGCTCCAGCCGCGTGCCTGGGCGGCCAGCAGCATGGCCAGCGAGCTGTCCTTTTTGTAGGAGATGGACGCGATCGGGTCCATGACAATGCCGAGGCGAACGCTCATGGGGTGGTTCCTCTTGGCGGCGCGTTGCCGCGATGGGTCGGAAGAAAAGTGGCTCAGGGTGGCGCTGTGAACGCCGCTGGTCAAGGGGCGGCGCAGATGGAACGGCCACCCGGAGTGTGTTAAAAATGCAGCTGCAAGCCCTTGGCTCCAAGCCTCAAGAGCAAAGCAGCCGCGTGCCGGCTGGGCTTTTGTTGTACCTTGCCGCTTGCAACTTGCAGCTCAATTCCTACGGGTAGGCGTCTATGGAACAACCCCTGAAGGTGATGGTGATCGACGACTCGCGCACGATCCGCCGCACTGCGCAGATGTTGCTCGGTGAAGCCGGCTGCGAGGTGATCACCGCCAGCGATGGCTTCGATGCCCTGGCCAAGATCGTCGATCACCGCCCCGGCATCATCTTCGTCGACGTGTTGATGCCGCGCCTGGACGGCTACCAGACCTGCGCCATCATCAAGCACAACAGCGCCTTCAAGGACACCCCGGTGATCCTGTTGTCGTCGCGCGACGGGCTGTTCGACAAGGCCCGCGGCCGGGTAGTCGGCTCTGATCAGTTTCTGACCAAGCCGTTCAGCAAGGAAGAACTGCTCGACGCAATCCGTGCCCATGTGCCCGGTTTTGCGGCACCTGAACCACAAGCACCCTGACCGCGCCCCGCCATGGCACGGTTCTACTTTCCTGATGGGGTAACAGCATGGCCCGAGTTCTGATTGTCGACGACTCGCCGACAGAGATGCAACGTTTGACCGAGTTTCTTGAAAAGCATGGCCATCAAGTGAGCAAGGCCGAAAACGGTGCCAATGGCGTGGCCCTGGCCCGGCAAGAAAAGCCGGACGCCGTGCTGATGGACGTCGTCATGCCGGTCATGAACGGCTTCCAGGCCACCCGCCAGCTCAGCAAAGACCCTGAAACCAGTGCCATCCCGGTGATCATGGTCACCACCAAGGACCAGGAGACCGACCGCATCTGGGCCACCCGCCAGGGCGCCCGCGACTTCCTCACCAAACCGGTGGGCGAAGAGGCGCTGATCGCCAAGCTCAAAGAAGTGCTGGGGGCTTGACCAGCCGCCCGCAGGGCGCGTCACTGACCGCCTTCGAGTTGTTGCTGGACATCGACCGGCGCTGCCGTTTGCTGGTCGCTGACCAGCCGCCGCAAGACAACCGCCTGCAAGAGTGGAGTGGCATTGGCTTTCGCACCGCCGGGCAATGGTTCGTCGCGCCCATGGGCGAGGTGGCCGAGGTGCTGCGCGAGCCGCGTAGCAGCCGGGTACCGGGGGTGCAGCCATGGGTCTGCGGCGTGGCCAACCTGCGTGGCCGGTTGTTGCCGGTAATGGACCTGAGCAGCTTCTTTGGCCTGGGCCACGCCGCCCCGGGCAAGCAGCGCCGGGTGCTGGTGGTGGACCACGACGACCTGTTCGTCGGCCTGCTGGTGGACGAAGTGCTCGGTTTGCAGCACTTTACCCTCGACAGCCTGCAACTGTCCCCGCCACAGCCGCTGATTCGTGCCGCTGCGCGCTTTGTGCAAGGGCACTTCCCGCGTGAACGCAATTGGGCGATCTTCAGCCCCTTCGCCCTGGCCCAGGCGCCGGGCTTTCTCGATGTGGCGCTATAGGACCTGCGAACGTGAACACACCCGCCGCCCCCGTCACGGCCACCACCGTGACCCCGCGTACCCGCAGCATCGCGCAGATCACCGTGCTGTTCCTGATCCTGATCCTGTCGATCATCCTGCTGTTCGCCAATTTCGCTTACCTGAACACCCAGTCCAACTACGACAAGCAGTACATCGGCCATGCCGGCGAGTTGCGCGTGCTGTCGCAGCGCATCGCCAAGAACGCCACCGAAGCCGCTGCAGGCAAGACGTTGGCGTTCAAGTTGCTGTCGGATGCGCGCAACGATTTCGAGCGGCGCTGGGGCTACCTGCGCCAAGGTGACAAGGCCACCGGCCTGCCGCCGGCGCCGCCCGCCGTGCGTGATGAAATGGAAGCGGTGCGGCGTGACTGGGAAAACCTGCGCAAGAACACCGATACCATCCTGGCCACTGAACAGACGGTGCTGTCGCTGCACCAGGTGGCGGCGACCCTGGCCGAAACCGTGCCGCAACTGCAGGTGGAGTACGAAAAGGTCGTCGAGATCCTGCTGCAGAGCGGCGCCCCGGCCAACCAGGTGGCGGTGGCCCAGCGCCAATTGTTGCTGGCCGAGCGGATCCTCGGCTCGGTCAACACCGTGCTGGCCGGTGATGACGCGGCAGCCCAGGCGGCCGATGCGTTCGGGCGTGATGCCGGGCGTTTCGGCCAGGTGCTGCAAGGGATGCTCAACGGCGATGCGGGCATCCAGGTAACCCGAGTTGCAGATGCCGACGCCCGTGCCCGGTTGGCCGAAATTGCCGAGCTGTTCCAGTTCGTTGCCGGTTCGGTGGACGAAATTCTCGAAACCTCCCCAGAGCTGTTCCGGGTGCGCGAGGCGGCGGGCAATATCTTCAGCCTGTCGCAAACCCTGCTCGACGAGGCCTCGCACCTGGCCAACGGTTTTGAAAACCTGGCCGGCGGGCGCACCCTCGATACCGTGGGTGGCTACGCCTTGGGCCTGCTGGCCCTGGCTTCGATCATCCTCATCGGCCTGGTGATGGTGCGTACCACCAACCGGCAGCTGCGCGAGACGGCAGAAAAGAACGAACGCAACCAACAGGCAATCATGCGCCTGCTCGATGAAATCGAAGAGCTGGCCGATGGCGACCTGACGGTGACGGTTTCGGTCACCGAAGACTTCACCGGCGCCATTGCCGACTCGATCAACTATTCGGTCGACCAGCTGCGTGACCTGGTCGCTACCATCAACCACAGTGCGGTGCAGGTTGCCGCCGCCGTGCAGGATACGCAGAACACCGCGCGGCAGCTGGCCAAGGCCTCCGAGCAGCAGGCTGAGCAGATCAGCGAGGCGTCCGAGGCGGTGGGCGACATGGTCGAGTCGATCGACCGGGTTTCCGCACATGCCTATGAATCTGCCAAGGTTGCCGAGCGCTCGGTGGCCATCGCCAACAAGGGCAACGAGGTGGTGCACAACACCATCAACGGCATGGACAACATTCGCGAGCAGATCCAGGACACCGCCAAGCGCATCAAGCGGCTGGGCGAGTCGTCCCAGGAAATCGGCGATATCGTCAGCCTGATCGACGATATCGCCGACCAGACCAATATCCTTGCCCTGAACGCGGCGATCCAGGCCTCGCTGGCGGGCGAAGCCGGGCGCGGCTTTGCCGTGGTCGCCGACGAAGTGCAGCGCCTGGCCGAGCGCTCGTCGTCGGCCACCCGCCAGATCGAGGCGTTGGTGCGCACCATCCAGGCCGACACCAACGAAGCCGTCATATCCATGGAGCAAACCACCGCCGAGGTGGTGCGCGGTGCCCGCCTGGCCCAGGATGCCGGGGTGGCGCTGGCCGAGATCGAAGGGGTGTCGCAGAACCTTGCCGACCTTATCCACAGCATTTCCGACGCCGCGCAATTGCAGACCTCTTCGGCCGGGCAGATTTCCCACACCATGGCGGTGATCCAGCAGATCACTGCGCAGACTTCCGCCGGTTCTGGTGCGACCGCCGACAGTATTCGCCACCTGGCGCGCATGGCCAGCGAGATGCGCCGTTCGGTGTCTGGCTTCACCTTGCCACCACCTGCCGAGCCCAAGTGAACCGGCCTTGCGATGAGCCGTACTGATATGCCGCGCTGAGGAGTGCCCATGGCTGTAGCAGCACTAAGCCCCGAGCGCCACGATACCGTGGCGCTGGCCTGGACCAAGGCCGCCATCCTCGATTGCCTGGGCCAGGCCCGCCAGGCGCTGGAGCGCTTTGCCGGCGAGCCGGGCGAGCTGTCGATGCTGGCCTTCGTGGTCGACAACCTGCACCAGGTGCATGGTTGCCTGCGTATGCTCGAATTGCGCGGCGCAACACGCTTGGCCGAAGAGCTGGAGCTGTTCGCCAAGGCCTTGGCCGATGGCCAGGTCAGCCCGCGCGGGGATTGCCTGGGCGCATTGTTCCGCGGCCTCGAGCAATTGCCGGCGTACCTTGAACGCTTGCGTGGCGCGCGCCATGACCTGCCATTGGTGATGCTGCCGTTGCTCAACCAGTTGCGCGCCTGCCGGGGGGTCGAGCCGCTGGCCCAGGCCAGCCTGATCAGCGGCACGGCGCACCGCTTCGCCGGTGCCGATGACCTGGCCAACCTCGATCTGTCGCTGGGCAATTGGCGTGAACAGCTGCAGGCCGGGCCGGGCAGGGATGCCTTGCGTTCGGTAGTGACCGCGCTGTGCGACGACCTGATGCGCATCAAGGAGCGGCTTGACCAGTTCGTGCGGGGCGACCGTCAGCACCGTGAACAGCTTGACGCTTTGCTGGCGCCCCTGCGGCATGTCGCCGATACCCTCGCCGTGCTGGGCTTTCAGCAGCCACGGCGGGTGATCATCGACCAGGTGCTGGCCTTGCAGGCGCTGGCCGAGGGGGCGCGTGCCGTTGACGATGCGGTGCTGATGGATGTGGCAGGTGCGCTGCTGTACGTGGAGGCTACCCTCAACGGCATGGTCGGCCCGCTGGAGGAAAACGGCCAGGGCGGCCTGGCTGGCTCGGACCTGGCCGAGATTCGCCAGTTGGTGCTGAACGAGTCGCTGAATGTGCTGCAGCAGGCCAAGGACCTGATTGGCGATTGCCTGGAGTCCGGCTGGCCTCGGCAGCGCCTGCAACCCCTGCCGGGGTTGTTGCAGCAGGTTCGCGGGGCACTGGCCATGTTGATGCTGCCTGCGGTGGCCGAGCTGTTTGAGGGGTGTGCCGGCTATGTGCAGGGTTGGCTGCAACACCTGGAAGCGGAGCCGCCGGCCGATGAGCTGGCCCACCTGGCGCAGGCCCTGAGCGCGGCCGAGTGTTATCTGCAATGGCGTGTCGCAGATCCGCTGGCCGATGGCCAGCCCTTTATCGACACCGCACGGGCCAGCCTGGCTGCGCTTGGGGTGCAGTGTACGCAACCCACCGCCACTGAAGGCGCCGATGACAGCAGCGATGGCATCGATGATGAGCTGCGCGAGGTGTTCCTCGAAGAGACCGGTGAGCTGTTACCGGAAATCGAGCGGCACTGGCTGCGCTGGCGTGCCGATAACCAGCAGATGGCAGCACTGGGCGATGTTCGGCGCGCCTTGCACACGCTCAAGGGCAGTGGGCGTATGGTCCATGCCGAAGCCGTGGCCGAACTGGCGTGGGGCGCCGAACACCTCTTGAACCGTGTAATCGAAGGCCGCAGGGCGCTCAGCGCCCAGGGCGTGGTGGCGCTGCAGCAAGCCTTCGTGCAGTTGCCAGACCTGCTGGCCGACTTTGCCGCAGGCCAGTTACCGCAGCTGAGCGACATCGAACGACTGGCTGGGCATCTGCATGGCCTGGCTGAAAACGACCCACCCGCGGTCGCCGACCTCGATGGCCTCGACCCGCAGTTGCTGGACATCTTCCGCAGCGAAGCGCAAGGCCACCTGGCCAGTCTCGACGCCTTCCTGCAGGGTGCCGGCGGCCATGACACGCCGGTCAGCGATGACCTGCAACGTGCCTTGCACACGCTCAAGGGCAGCGCCGCCATGGCCGGGGTGATGCCGCTTGCCGAACTGGCCACGGCCTTCGACCGCCTGGTACGCGAATACAAGGGCCACCAGTTACCGCTGCAGATGGCTGAAGTCGAGTGGCTTGAGGCTGCCCGGGCGTTGTTCCAGCTGGGCCTGGCGCAACTGGACAGCACCCCGCTGGCCGCCATTGCCGGGGCCTCGGACCTGATCGAGCGGGTTGGCCAGGCAGTGGACGAGCGGCTGGCCAGCCTGCACGCCGACCCTCAGCAGCAGCGGCGCGGCAGGCATGACCCGCAGTGGGTGGCCAGTTTCCTCGCGCAAGCGATGGATACCCTGCTCAACGCCGAATCGTTGCTGTCGCGTTGGCAGCAGCAGCCCGGCCAACGCGATGCGCTGGACACCCTGCTGGATGAAATGACCACGCTGGGCCATGCCGCGCACCTGGCCGACCTTCGCCCAATGGATGACCTGTGCGAGGCCCTGCTCGACCTCTATGGTGCCGTGGAGGAGGGCAGCCTGGCTGCCGATGCAGGTTTCTTCGCCCTCGCCCAGGGTGCCCATGAAGCCCTGATGGACATGCTCGATGAAGTGGCGGCCGGCCAGGATGTAGCGCCGCGCCCGGAACTGGTCGAGCGCCTGCGTGCGCTGCTGGACCAGGCGCTGGCCCCGGATGCCACCGGCCTGGTGGGTATCGACGCGGTCACCCCGCTGCACCCGGACATGGACCTGACCGACGCCTTGGGCCTGGGCTTGCCACGCCCGTCACTGCCGCCGGAAGTGGCCGAGCCCCAGGTCGAGGAGGCCGAAAGCCCTGGCGAGGAGTTGTTGGAGGTATTCCTCGAAGAAAGCTCGGACATCGTCGAAAGCGCCGCTGCAGCCCTGGCCCGCTGGCAAGCCGACCCGCGCAACAGCGTCGAGGTGGACAACCTGATGCGCGACCTGCACACCCTCAAGGGCGTGGCGCGCATGGTCGAAATCACCCCAATCGGCGACTTTGCCCATGAGCTTGAGTTTCTCTACGAACTGCTGGCCGCTGGCCGCCTGCCACCCAGTGCACCGTTGTTCGCCTTGCTGCAGAACTGCCACGATCGCCTGGCCCAAATGCTCGACGCCGTGCGCCTGGGGCAGCCGCTGCACGCGGCCACGGCGCTGATCGACTACATACGCAATTTCAGCAGCGCGGCACTGACCGACAGTGCCGCAGGCCAGGGGCCGCAAGATGCCAGCGCTGCCGAAGTGCCGGCAGCGGCACCTGAGCGCGCCGCCGGCGACATGGTCAAGGTCGATGCCGAACTGCTCGACGACCTGGGCAACCTGGCAGGTGAGCACTCGATCATCCGTGGGCGCATCGAGCAGCAGGTCAACGATGCGCAGTTTGCCCTCAACGAAATGGAAACCACCCTTGAGCGCATGCGCGACCAGTTGTTGCGCCTGGATAGCGAGACCCAGGGGCGGATCTCCAGCCGCCAGCCGTTCGAGGGCGATGCCTACGACGATTTCGACCCCCTGGAGCTGGACCGCCATTCGCAATTGCAGCAGCTGTCGCGGGCACTGTTCGAGTCTGCCTCGGACCTGCTCGACCTGAAGGAAACCCTGGCCCAGCGCGCCCAGGAGGCGTACAGCCTGCTGCAGCAACAGGCGCGGGTGAACAGCCAGTTGCAGGAGGGCCTGACCGCCACCCTGATGGTGCCTTTCGAACGCCTTGTACCGCGTTTGCAACGGGTGGTGCGCCAGGTGGCCAGCGAGCTGGGCAAGCAAGTGGAGCTGGTGGTCGGCAACGCCGAGGGCGAACTGGACCGCAGCGTGCTCGAACGCATGGTGGCGCCGCTGGAGCACATGCTGCGCAACGCCGTGGACCATGGCCTGGAAAGCCGCGAAATGCGCCTGGCTGCGGGCAAGCCGGAGCTGGGTACCATCCACCTGAACTTGCTGCACGAAGGCGCGGATATCGTCATCGAAATGACCGACGACGGTGCCGGCGTGCCACTGGAGGCCGTACGGCGCAAGGCGATCAAACGCGGCTTGCTGGACCCGCAGGCGCACTTGAGCGACCACGAGATCCTGCAGTTCATCCTGCGCCCCGGCTTTTCCACCGCCGAGAAGATTACCCAGATCTCCGGGCGTGGCCTGGGCATGGACGTGGTGCACGAGGAGGTCAAGCAGCTGGGCGGTTCGATGAGCATCGAGTCGGCCCAGGGCAAAGGCGCGCGGTTCCTGATTCGCCTGCCGTTCACGGTGTCGATCAACCGCGCCTTGATGGTGCACCTGGGCGAGGAACAGTACGCCATCCCGCTCAATACCATCGAGGGCATCGTCCGCGTGCCGCCGGCCGAGCTGGCGGCGTGCTACCAACTGGACACGCCACGCTATGTGTATGCCGGCCACGAATACGAGTTGCGTTACCTGGGCGAGTTGCTGCAAGGCATGCCGCGCCCGAGCTTGCTGGGGCAAAGTGTGCCGCTGCCGGTGCTGCTGGTGCATTCCAAGGAGCAGTCGTTCGCGATCCAGGCCGATGCCTTGTCACCCAGCCGGGAGATCGTGGTGAAAAGCCTGGGGCCGCAATTTGCCGCCGTTGCCGGGCTTTCCGGGGCGACGTTGCTGGGCGATGGGCGGGTCGTGCTGATTCTCGACCTGCTGGGCCAGCTGCGTGGCCAGCAGCGCAGGTTGGCGCGCCTGCCCGGGGGCGGCAACCCGCGCCAGTTGCCCGGCCCGGTACCGCGCCGCGCCCTGCTGGTGATGGTGGTGGACGACTCGGTCACGGTGCGCAAGGTCACCAGCCGCCTGCTGGAACGCCACGGCATGAGCGTGCTCACGGCCAAGGACGGTGTCGATGCCATGGCGTTGCTGCAGGAGCACCGCCCCGATGTGCTGCTGCTGGACATCGAGATGCCGCGCATGGACGGCTTCGAAGTCGCTACGCGTATCCGCCGTGATGAGCGGCTCAAAGACCTGCCGATCATCATGATCACCTCGCGTACCGGGCAGAAGCACCGCGACCGGGCCATGGCGATTGGCGTGAACGAATACCTGGGCAAGCCGTACCAGGAGTCGTTGCTGTTGCAAAGTATCGCCCAGTGGAGCCAGACCCATGCTTGAACTGATTGCCGGCCAGCGCAGCAGCCTGACCGGGTTGTTGCTGCCCTTGGGTGACCGGACCCTGGTGCTACCGAACGTGGCGGTGGCCGAGTTGAGCGGCCAACGCAACCTGTTGTGCCAGCGCGGCGACCCGCCCTGGCACCTGGGCTGGATCGACTGGCGCCAGCAGCGCCTGCCGCTGATCGGTTTCGAGGCTGCCTGCGGTGGCGAAACACCGTGCGGGGAGCGGGCGCGGGTGGTGGTGCTCAATGCCTTGGGCGACACCGGCCTGCGCTACCTGGCATTGCTGCTGCAAGACATTCCGCGTTCCTGCAAGCTCGACAGCCAGCTCAACTATGTGGACGTGGCGCTGGGGCGGCTGGAGTTGGCCGCAGTGCAGGTGGGCGAGCAAGTGGCGCGGGTGCCGGACCTGGTTGCGCTGGAAAGGCTGGTGCGTGACGCGCAATTGCAATAGCAGCGCTCGAAGTTTCAAACTTGAAGTTGCGAGCTTGAGGGCGGTGTTCATTTCACCACGATCGGCTTGCAGCTTGCAGCTTGCAGCTTGAACCTAGCCGCTCCTAGAGAGGTCTGTGTTTGCATGTATTACGGTGAACGCTTCAATGCCTGGACGCACCTGGTCGGTGCCATCCTGGCCACCATCGGTGCCATCTGGCTGATCGTGGTTGCGGGTATGCAAGGTGACCCGTGGAAGATCGTCAGTTTCTCCATCTACGGCAGCACCTTGCTGTTGCTGTACAGCATCTCCACCCTCTACCACAGCACGCGCGGCCGGGCGAAGGTGATCATGCGCAAGCTCGATCACTTGTCGATCTACCTGCTGATTGCCGGCAGCTATACACCGTTTTGCCTGGTCAGCCTGCATGGCCCGTGGGGCTGGAGCCTGTTCGGCGTGGTCTGGGGGCTGGCAGTGATTGGCATGTTGCAGGAAATCAAGCCCCGCTCCGAAGCGCGGATCCTGTCGATCATCATCTACGCGGTGATGGGCTGGATCGTACTGGTGGCGGTCAACCCCCTGCTGCAAGCACTGGGCACCGCCGGCTTTGCCTGGCTCGCCGCCGGCGGAGTGTTCTATACCGTGGGCATCATCTTCTTCGCCCTCGACAGCCGCCTGCGCCACGCGCACGGTATCTGGCACCTGTTCGTGATCGCCGGCAGCCTTTTGCACTTTGTGGCGGTGTCGTTCTACGTGCGTTAGTTAAAAGTCGCCCCACAACTGCTGCGCTACCGACAGCGCCACTACCGGTGCGGTTTCGGTGCGCAGCACGCGCGGGCCGAGGCGTGCGGCCTGGAAGCCTGCGCTTTGCGCCTGTTCGACTTCAGCGTCGCCAAGGCCGCCTTCAGGGCCGATCAAGAAGGCCAGGGTGGCGGGCCTGGCATGGCTTGTGAGCGGCTCGGCCACCGGGTGCAGCACCAGCTTCAGCTCAGCCTGGGTGCTGCTCAGCCATTCGGCCAGGGTGATGGGTGGGTTGATGGCCGGCAAGGTGGAGCGGCCGCATTGTTCGCAGGCGCTGATTGCCACCTGGCGCCAGTGCGCCAGGCGCTTGTCGGCGCGCTCGTCTTTGAGGCGCACTTCGCAGCGCTCGCTGATGATAGGCGTGATGGCGTTGGCGCCCAGTTCGGTGGCTTTCTGGATCGCCCAGTCCATCCGCTCGCCGCGGGACAGGCCTTGGCCAAGGTGGATGTGCAAGGGCGAATCGGCCTGGCCGGCAAACGCCTGGTCGAGGCTGACGCGTACGGTTTTCTTGCCCACTTCAAGCAAATGGCCACGGTATTCCTGGCCGCTGCCATCAAACAGCTGCACGGCGTCGCCGGGGGCCATGCGCAAGACGCGGCCAATATAGTGGGCTTGGGCCTCGGGCAGGTCATGCTCGCCAAGGCTCAGGGGGGCATCGATGAAAAAGCGGGACAGTCTCATGTAGTGCTCGTTGGCAAAGGGAAACGCGCCCTGGGTAGGAGCGGCCTTGTGTCGCGAAAGGGCTGCACGATCAGCCCGGGTCGCGGAAGTCGGGGTGGAAGTTGGCCGGCACCGCCACGCTGATGCGCTCGCGGGTGGCAAGGTCGATGCCTTCGCTGGCGACCTCGGCAAGGAAGTCGATCTGCTCGGGGGTGATCACGTACGGCGGCAGGAAGTACACCACGCTGCCCAACGGGCGCAACAGCGCGCCGCGGCTCAAGGCGTGTTCGAAAACCTTCAGGCCCCGCCGCTGTTGCCAGGGGTAAGCGACCTTGCCCGCTTTGTCCTGAACCATCTCGATGGCCAGCGCCATGCCGGTCTGGCGGATTTCGGCCACGTGGGCGTGGTCGGCCAGGTGGGCGGTGGCGCTGGCCATGCGTGCGGCCAGGGCCTTGTTGGCCTCGATCACGTTGTCCTCGGCAAAGATGTCCAGGGTCGCCAGCGCCGCTGCGCACGCCAGCGGGTTGCCGGTGTAGCTGTGCGAGTGCAGGAACGCCCGCAGGGTCGGGTAATCGTCATAGAAGGCCTGGTACACCTTGTCGGTGGTCAGGCAGGCCGCCAGTGGCAGGTAGCCCCCGGTAAGGGCTTTGGACAGGCACAGGAAGTCTGGGCGGATGCCGGCCTGCTCGCAGGCGAACATCGTGCCGGTACGGCCAAAGCCCACCGCGATTTCATCGTGAATCAGGTGCACGTCGTAGCGGTCGCAGGCCTCGCGCAACAGCTTGAGGTACACCGGGTGGTACATGCGCATGCCGCCGGCGCCCTGGATCAGCGGCTCCACGATCACCGCCGAAATGGTCTCGTGGTGCTCGGCCAGGGTCTGTTCCATGCTGGCAAACATGTTGCGCGAATGCTCTTCCCAGCCCATGCCCTCGGGGCGCAGGTAGCAGTCCGGGCTCGGCACCTTGAGGGTATCGAGCAGCAGCGCCTGGTACGTCTCGGTGAACAGCGGCACATCGCCGACCGACATCGCGGCGATGGTTTCGCCGTGGTAGCTGTTGGTCAGGGTGACGAAGCGTTTCTTGCCTGGCTTGCCGACGTTCTGCCAGTAGTGGAAGCTCATCTTCAACGCGACTTCGATGCACGATGAGCCGTTGTCGGCGTAGAACACCCGGTCAAGCCCGGCCGGGGTCATGGCCACCAGGCGCTCGGACAGCTCGATCACCGGCTGATGGCTGAAGCCGGCCAGGATCACGTGTTCCAGCTGGTCGACCTGGTCCTTGATGCGCTGGTTGATGCGCGGGTTGGCGTGGCCGAACACATTGACCCACCAGCTGCTCACCGCGTCCAGGTAACGCTTGCCTTCGAAGTCTTCGAGCCATACGCCTTCACCGCGCCTGATCGGGATCAGCGGCAGTTGCTCATGGTCTTTCATCTGGGTGCAGGGGTGCCACAGGACCTTGAGGTCACGTTGCATCCACTGATCATTGAGGCCCATCGGCACTTCTCCTGGCTTTGCGGCGTGGTTCGACCGCGTAAGCCTAAGCAATGCCGCAGGGTAGGACAACCGCCGGGCGGCAGCAGGTAAAATTGTCAGTTGGCAAGGGCACTTGATATCACTGCGCTGGCAGGGCCGGCACGGCTGACGTATTCTTAACGCATCTCGCTCGGGGCATTTCTGCCCCTCCTCGTTCCTGTAACCTCTGACTCGGAGTTCGCCGACATGGCTGCTGCTTGGGTGCGCCTGTGCGCGTTGGTATTGATTGGTGTGTCCAGCGGCGCTGCGCTGGCGAAGGACAAGACACCCACGGCGATCGTCGTCGGCGGTGGCCTGGCGGGCCTTACGGCAGCCTATGAGCTGCAGAACAAAGGCTGGCAGGTGACCCTGCTGGAGGCCAAGGCCAGCATGGGCGGGCGCTCTGGCCTGGCCACCAGCGAGTGGATCGGCAACGCCAAGGCGCAACCTGTGCTCAATGAGTACCTCGAGCGCTTCAAGCTCACGACCCTGCCGGCGCCAGAGTTCGTGCGCACCCCGGGTTACCTGATCGACGGTGAGTACTTCAGCGCAACCGACCTGGCCACCAAGCAGCCGGCCACCGCCGAGGCACTCAAGCGTTACGAGAAAACCCTCGATGACCTGGCCCGCTCGATCGACGACCCGCTCAATCCGCAGGCCACCAGCACGCTGTTTGCCCTTGACCAGATCAACGTCGCCAGCTGGCTGGACAAGCTGCAACTGCCGGCCACCGCCCGGCAACTGATCAACCAGCAAATCCGCACCCGTTACGACGAACCGTCGCGCCTGTCGCTGCTGTACTTCGCCCAGCAGAACCGTGTTTACCGCAACGTCAGTGACCGTGACCTGCGGGCTGCGCGCCTGCCTGGCGGCAGCCCGGTGCTGGCCCAGGCCTTCGTCAAGCAGTTGAAGACCATCAAGACCAGCTCGCCGGTCACCGCCATCGTTCAGGATAAGGACAGCGTCACCGTCAAGGTCGGCAGTGTCGGTTACCAGGCCGATTACCTGGTCATGGCCGTGCCATTGCGCGCCCTGGCCAAGATCCAGATCACCCCGGGGCTGGACAGCCAGCACCTGGCGGCGCTCAAGGGCACCAACTATGGCTGGCGCGACCAGCTGATGCTCAAGTTCAAGAAGCCGGTCTGGGAAAGCCGCGCGCGCATGTCGGGCGAGGTGTTCAGCAACGCCGGTCTCGGCATGCTGTGGATCGAGCCGGCGCTGAAGGGCGGGGCGAACGTGGTGATCAACCTGTCCGGCGACAACGCCCGCCTGCTGCAGGCTTTCGGCGACAAGCAGATGGTCGACCAGGTGTTGATCCGTCTGCATGCCTTCTACCCGCAGGCGCGCGGTGCGTTCACCGGTTACGAGGTGAAGCGGTATAGCGTCGATGCCGGTACCGGCGGTGCCTACCTGGCCTACGGGCCGGGTCAGATCAGCAAGTTCTGGCGCCTGTGGGAGCGCCCGGTGCAGCGCATCACCTTTGCCGGTGAGCACACCGATGCCTTGTACCCGGGCACCCTGGAAGGCGCCCTGCGCAGCGGCCAGCGCGCCGCCAGCCAGGCACAGGACCTGCTGGCCGGCAAGTCGTTCGACCCGGCCAAGGCCGCGCCGGTCGCGGCCGCCGCCGCCGGTGCCGGGGCAGCTGCCGCGAGCAAGGGCGGGTTCTTCTCCAACCTGATCGGGGGTTCGTCCGACAAGGCGGGCAAGGCTGAGCAGGCACCTGCCAAGGCTGAGCCCAAGGCAGGCGATGAGGCCAAGCAAGACAAGCCAGGCTTCTTCAAGCGCCTGTTCGGTGGCGCTGACGCGCCAGAGGCCAAGGCCCAGCCGGTAGCCAAGGCTGACGAAGCGGCGCCGGTCGTTGCCCCTGCGCCAGCGCCCCAGGCAGCACCTGCACCTGCACCAGCACCAGCACCGGCGGTGAAGGCGGCGCCAGCCAAGCCTGCTGCGGCCAAGGCCGCCCCTGCCAAGCATGCGCCAGCGCACAAGCCAGCACACAAGCCAGCACACAAGCCTGCCGAGAGCAAAAAGGCCAACGCCAAGTCGGAGCCGGCAAAGAAACCTGTCGCCAACCCGCAGGCCAAGGCGGGTTGACAGGTCGCAGTGCCAGCCTCTAGGTGGGTAACCCTGCTCCTGCAACGGACACTGTGGTCCTTGGCGGGAGCGGGCGCCCTGGTAGAGGCCGGCCCTGGCTACCCCATTCACAGCCGTTGGCGTTAATGTTTCCTTAATGGGAAGCGTTCAGAATTTCTATCGGATTTATCGATAATCCGAAGCAATTTTTTCCGCTTTTATTCGATACGTTACGCGTTAGTCTGTGCACAGCTTTCACGGGGAAACACGTCAACATGCAACTGCGCAATTCACCTTCCCGCTACGGCGTGGTCAGCATCGTCCTGCACTGGGGCGTGGCACTGGCAGTCTTCGGCCTGTTCGGCCTGGGCCTGTGGATGGTCGGCCTCGACTACTACAGCCCGTGGCGCAAAGCCGGCCCGGACCTGCACAAGAGCATCGGCCTGGTGCTGCTGGCGGTAATGCTGCTGCGTGTACTCTGGCGTTTCATCAGCCCGCCACCGCCGGCACCGGCCAACCATGGCAGCTTCACCCGCCTGGCGGCCAAACTGGGCCATCTGGCGCTGTATCTCGGGTTGTTTGCCGTGATGGGCGCCGGCTACCTGATTTCCACTGCCGACGGCGTTGGCATTCCGGTATTCGGCCTGTTCGAAGTGCCGGCGTTGATCAGTGACCTGCCGGACCAGGCAGACGTGGCAGGGGTAATCCACCTGTGGCTGGCCTGGGGCTTGGTGATTTTTGCCGTGCTGCATGGCCTGGCTGCACTCAAGCACCATTTCATCGACCGTGACGCGACCCTGACCCGCATGCTGGGCCGCAAAGCTTGACCCTCAACCTCAATTGCATAGGAAGGAACAGGATGTTGAAAAAGACTTTTGCCGCTCTGGCGCTGGGTACCGCTCTGCTCTCTGCTGGCCAGGCAATGGCTGCCGAGTACAAGATCGACAAGGAAGGCCAGCACGCGTTCGTTGACTGGAAAATCAGCCACCTGGGCTACAGCTTCATCCACGGTACGTTCAAGGACTTCGACGGCAACTTCACTTGGGACAGCGCCAAGCCTGAAGCCAGCAAGATCAGCGTCGACCTGAAAACCGCCAGCCTGTGGTCGAACCACGCCGAACGTGACAAGCACATTGCCAGCGCTGACTTCCTGGACGTGAAAAAATACCCGGACGCCAAGTTCGTCTCCACCAGCGTGAAGTCGACTGGCGACAAGACCGCTGACGTGACTGGCGACCTGACCATGCACGGCGTGACCAAGCCGGTCACCTTCAAGGCAACCTTCAACGGTGAAGGCAAAGACCCATGGGGCGGGGAGCGTGCAGGCTTCAACGCGACCACCACGCTGAACCTGAACGACTTCGGCATCAAGGGCCCAGGCCCGGCTTCGCAAACCCTGGACCTGGATATCAGTGTCGAAGGCGTGAAGCAGAAGTAAGTATTGCGTTGCCCCTGAAAAACGCCGCCCATCGGGTAATGGCTGTCAGTTAAGTGTTATTGGGGCTGCTTTGCAGCCCTTCGCGGGCAGGTCCGCTCCCACAGGTTTGGCGCTGAAATCAAGACATTCGCGATTACCTGTAGGAGCGGGCGTGCCCGCGAAGGGTCGCAAA
>NZ_DKJF01000016.1:0-20340 GCF_002454615.1 Pseudomonas sp. UBA6699 | reverse complement strand
AGCCGGTGCCAGACACCGCGTCGACTGCTTCGCGGGCAAGCCCGCTCCCACAATGAATAGCGCAGGCTTTTCAAATTTTAAGAAAGACAGTTGCTCCTCAACGGGCGGTGTCGCTGTGGCTAGCGACGACTGTGGAGCAAATGCGGCCCGTGCTGTTCTCGGCTACCGCCCCTGGCGTATGGCCCAGGGGTACTGCAACTCCCACTGCCACGCATGCCGGACGATCTGCTCCAGCGCGGCGAACTCCGGCCGCCAGCCCAGCACTTGCAGCGCTCTGCTGGCATCGGCCACCAACCGCGGCGGGTCGCCGGCGCGGCGGGGGGCGTCCAGTGTGTCGATCTGCCGCCCGGTTACCCCACGCGCGGTATCAATCACCTGCTGCACCGAAAAGCCCAGGCCATTGCCCAAGTTGAACGCAGTACGCTCCCCACCCGCCAGCAGGTAGTCCACCGCCAACGCATGCGCCGTGGCCAGGTCCGACACATGCACATAATCGCGAATACAGGTGCCGTCCGGGGTGTCGTAGTCGCGGCCAAACACAGTGACTGCCTCGCGCCGCCCCGATGCCGCCTGCAGGATCAACGGGATCAGGTGGGTTTCCGGCTCATGCCGCTCACCCAACAGGCCCTCCGGGTCGGCCCCGGCAGCGTTGAAGTAACGCAGGCAAACCGACTTCAAACCATAGGCGCGGTCGAAGTCCTCGAGAATCTGCTCGACCATCCATTTGCTCAAGCCATAGGGGTTGATCGGCTGTTTGCCATGCGCTTCGTCAATGGGCACATACAGCGGGTTGCCATACACCGCAGCGCTCGACGAAAACACCAGGTACTTGATGCCGGCGTTGACCATGGCCTGCAGCAGCGCAAGGGTGGCAGCCACATTGTTCTGGTAATACTTGCCGGGTGCGCTGACCGATTCACCCACTTGAATGAACGAGGCAAAGTGAAACACCGCGTCGAAATGCACAACGCCGAACAACACATCCAGTGCGGCTTCGTCGGCAATGTCGAGCTTGGCCCATTGAACCCCGGGGCCAGGTGAAACCAGGTCCGCCACCACCACCTCATGGCCGGCGCCCAGCAGGTGCTTGACCATGTGTGAGCCAATGTAGCCGGCGCCACCGACAACCAGGCATTTCATGCGCACCCCCTGTGACCTGCTGTTTTAGCGACGCAGTGAATCGAGCGTAGATGGCCATGTGCCCTATTTCAAGAACAGCCAGTTGGACATGTAGCTGCCGTCAAAGGTCAGGGTGTAGTGCCCGTTGTCGTAGGCCACAGGCAGCGCCTTCAACTGCGCCTGTGCATCGCGGGCGTACAGCTTCAGGCCGGCAGGCGCCTGGATGGTCAGGCGGCCTTCCAGCGGCTCGACATTGAACGGTGTCTTGTCATCGGGCTTGGGCATGGCCCGGGTGCCCAGCGACACCAGCAGGTCCCGCGACTGCCCCAGCGGTTTGTCGTCCAGGCTCTGCACCACGACACTGGCATAGGGCGTAGTCGCCTGCACCTGCACAGCGCCCAGGCTGATCGACCGCCCCCCCAGCCAGCCGGTGGCAGCCTGGGTGAGCGGCGTGTCGATGGTGTAAAGGCCTTGTTGCCAGTTACGCCTGAGCTCGCCCGTGTCGGTGGTCGATTCGCTGGCATCCGCCGGCAGCAGCGATTCATCGGGGTCTTGCAGCACGTGCGCGCCGCTTGGGATGGCAGCAGGTTTCAACCAGGGCAGTTGCGGCGTTTGCGGCAGGGCGATCTGCAAGCGGCCCTTTTCCATGGCAGTACGCAGCAGTGGCGAATTGCGCGGAGTGATTTCCTGGTTGTACAGGGTGGCTGCCGTCGGGGCGAACACATAGTCGGTAGTGGCGGGCTTCACATCGCCGCGGCGGTAGAGCAGGGCAGCAGCGGGCAGGGTGGCGAGCATGCCAGGGTCGTTGTAGGCGTGCCAGTTGTCTGCCGTGCGCCAACCCGGGTTGAACGCCTGTTGGCTGTAGGCATATTGCAGCAGGGCGTCCCAGCCTTGGTGGCTGGCGGTAGCGGCCATGTACAGTGGCAGCGAGTGACGGTCTGGCAGCGGGAACGGCTCGGCGTTCCACTCGGTGACGGTCAGTGGCTTGCCGACCACCTGGGCGGCGCCGATCCAGTCGATCATGCCGTCGCTGGTCAGCGGGTTTTTCTCCAGTTGACCCATGTCCCCGTAGCTATGGGCGTCGATCACATCGCCAACACTCAGTGCCGGCAGCGCACTCAGGCCGTTGCCGCCCCAGGTGCTGGTGGTGGCGATCGGCACTTTCACGCCCACGCTGCGCAGGTGGGCGATCATGTCGGCATTGAAGCGCTGCTCCAAGTCGTTGAGGAACAGCTTCGATGGCCCATGCTCCCAGGCACGCCAAGTCAGGTCGGCGGGCAGGTCGTACTGTTTGGCGAAGGCCTTGGCGGCAGCCATGTAGCGTTCGCTGTGGCGCGGCACATCCTTGTTCGGCATCAGGGCATTGCCGTAGTGCTGAGTCAGGTCGTTCTCGTTGGTGATCAGCACGGCGGCAATGGCCGGGTCGTCTTTGTAGGCCAGCCCCGTGTATGGGTTGACGTGGGTCAGGTACTGCTCGGCGAAGCGCTTCATTGCCTGCTGGATACTGCGGTTGACGTAGGCGTAGCCCTTCAGGTCGATGCGCGCTTCGCCTTTGGCCAGTTCGTCGAAGTCTTCGATATTGTCGTTGGCAGTGAGCGCCCGTTGCACATGCATGTCCAGCCAGATGTAGATGCCCTCGTCCTTGAGTGCTTTGATCCACAGGTCCAGCTTGCGCAGCGATTCGGCGCTGAGCTGCTGGGTGTCGCGCACCAAGGTACCGTCGCCAAACACATTGGGGCTGACCCAGGGTGAATCGTGATGATGCAGGCGGACCAGGTTGAAACCCAGGGCCGACAAGCGTTTGGCCTGCTGGCGGATCTCCTCGTCGGGGCTTTTGAACAACGCATAGGCCGACAGGTTGGTGCCCCAGAACCGCACGGCGGTGTTGTCGGCAAACACCAGTTGCTCGCCGACCGCCTTGACGAAGCCACGCTTGCCAGCGGGTTTTTCTGCTGCATTGAGGAACGACAAGTCTACCGGCGCGCTGCGCCAGTCCAACTGGTCGTCTGGCCAGCTGGCCGGGTCGGCCAGGCCGAAGCGTTCGGTGGCGGTGGGTGCGAGCTCGATGTCCCCGGTCAGGTTGAGCACGGCCTTGAGCTGTTGCTTGCCGGCAGTGATCGGGTCCTGGTACAGAAACGCGCGCAGCTCAGACGGGTTGCCACGCTCGAAATACACTTTGGCCAAGGGCGGCTCGAAGCGCATTTCGATGCGCCGGCCCTGCTCGGCGTTGCCCCACCACCAGCCGCGGTTGCCTGGCAGCAATTGCGGGGCGCCCATGGCCCCGGTGACCTGCGCAGGGTCGAACTGGAACACCATGCCGCCCCCCATGACCCCGGCCTTGCGGCTGTGTGCATCGAGGTCGAAGGTCCAGCTCAGCGTTTGCGCCTGCTCCTTGCGGATATCCGCGGCCAGGTCGAAGTCCAGCTCCTTGTTCTTGCCCAGCAGGGTGTAGTGGTACGGCCCGTTGACCTTGAGGTCGGTGTAGAAGCCGGTCCAGCTCCAGTTGGCGGCCCAGAAATCGAACTTGGCTTTCATCACCGGGCCACCACCACGGCTCACGGTGGGCAGGCCAGTGTGCTCGTCGACACTGACCTGCCAGGCAGACGCCCAGCCCGGCAGTGGCAGCAAGGCCAGGCTGGCGAAGGCCGAAAGGCGGATGAAACCACGCAGGGCGAGCGCATTCATGAACATTACCTGGGTTGGAGGTCGGGTTCGGCCAGTGCCACCGCGGGGCTGGCATGCAGCCGCCGCACCATCTGGGTGTAGGCCACGCCCAGACCGGCGATCGACCAGTACACCACGGGGATGAAGGTGATACTGCTGACGGTGAAGATGATCACCAGGATGCCGATCAGCGTTGCCAGCAACACGCGGCCGAGCTGTCGTCGTTCGTCGTCCTTGTCCGGGAAGCTGCGCATCGCCTTGCGGATACCGTGCAGCACCACGGCAAAGAACGCCACGAACAGGCCAAGCCCGACCAGCCCCACGCGCAGTGCCAGGTTGATGTAGGTGTTGACGATGTCGATGATGCCTTCACCCTGGATCATCGCCTGCATTTCCGGGGTGTTGCGGAAGTCGAACGAGCCGAACAGCGGATTGCGCTGGATGACGATCCACGAGTTGTCCATCAGCCGCTCGCGGTAGGTGATGTTTTCCTTTTCGATATTGCCGATGTAGGGCAGCAGGTCCAGCACCTTGTCACCGCCCGGCACCACCGTCAGCAACGGCAGCGCCAGCATGCCGGCCGCCCCCAGCAGTGCCAGGCGCCTGACCGCACCTTTGCCCAGCGCGATGAACACCACCACGATGACCACTGCGCCAATCCACGGCCCACGGGACAACGGCGCGAACAGGCCGGCCGCCAGCAGCAGGGCGCCCATGGCCCTGTGCAAGGGCCGCTGCACGTAACCCTGCACGAACAGGAACAGGCCAATCGCCACGCTCATCACATAGCCCAGTGCAATCGCCTGGCCGGTGGTGACACTGGCCCGCAGGGCGCCGCCACGGCTCAGGTAGCCGGACATGCTCCAAGGCACGCCCATGGCGTCGACCAAGGCGCTGTACAGCAACCAGTGGCGCACGTATTCGGCAACCGCGATCAGGGCCATGACGAAGGAGGTGAGCACGAACGCCAGCATCGCGTCCTTGAAGTCGCTGAGCTGGCGCAGGCCACGGCTCGCCACGTAGTACGGCAGGAATACGTCGACATACAGGTACAGGGCCTGGCGCAAGGTATCGGTCAGGGTGGTCTCGCGCAGGTACAGCACGCTCATCAGCACCAGCCCGGCGGCCAGCAGCCGGTCGGCCCAGGTGCGCCCAAAGCGCACGCTGTCGGGGTGCCGGCGCAGCTCCAGCGCAGCCGGCAGCAGCACGCACAGCGTCAGCAGGCGAATGTGGTTCAGGTCGACCAGGTAATTGACAACGCCGAACCCCGGCACTTGCACCGAGGCCGGCGGGATCAGGAACAACAGCATGTAGAACAGCGCCATGGGGTTGTGCTCGCGGCGCCGTGCCAGCAACAGGATGGCCGCACCCGCGCCCAGGTACAGCCAGAAGCTGTGCGAGACGAACGCCAGCACGGTAAGCAGGAACCACAAATTGCGCCGGCGCTTGTAATCGCTGAGCGGAATCAGGTCGGTGGCCGGCCGCCGCGCCAACAGGAAGACCACGCTCGCCAGAAACAGAATGACGATCAACGCACGAAAATGTTCAGGCATCGGCTATGTGCACCTTTCCTTCGGTGGGCAAACGGCGGCTGCCCTGTCGCGGAACTACACTGTCTTCGGGCGAGTGGCAACGCCGGCCGGGCTCCCAAGACGCCGCCAGGCAGTGAGGCGCTGAGTTCCGTGCCAGGGCACTAGCATCGTGGCTAATTGAAACTATAGTGACTTTTAGCCAATCAGTCAGAGAATGAATTCATGCCGTCGATTGATGTGTCAGCCTCCGCGAGCCTGCGCAAGCGGGCCATGCGGGCCGGGTCGTGGAACCTGGTCTCGCAGGTGGCTTCACAGGTCATGCGCCTTGGCGGCAACCTCATCATGGCGCGGCTGTTGCTGCCGGAAATGTTCGGCGTCATGGTCATCGCCACCACCGTTTCGGTCCTCCTGCATCTGCTGTCCGATGTTGGCCTGCGCCAGAACATCATCCAGAGCCACCGTGGCGACGACCCGGACTTTCTCAATACGGCGTGGACCGTGCAGATCATCCGCGGCTTCGTGCTGTTCGCCCTGACGCTGCTGCTGGCCCTGGCGGCCTGGGTGGCGCAGTACCAGCAGTTGTGGCCGGCAGACTCCACCTATGCCGCCCCTGTGCTGCCAATGGTGCTGGCGGTTACCGGCCTGTCGGCGCTGATATGGGGCTTCCAATCCACCAAGATCGATGTTGCGGTGCGTACCTTCCAGCAGAAGCGCGTGGTGCTGGTCGACCTGGCCTCGCAACTGGCCGGGCTGGTGGTGATGCTGGTACTGGGCGTGCTGACCCACTCGATCTGGGCCCTGGTCATCGCGGGCCTGGTCTCGGCGGTGGCCTGGACTGTGCTGGGCCACACCGCGCTGGAGGGCCCGCGCAACCACTTGCGCTGGGACCGTACGGCACTCACCGAACTGATCGTGTTCGGCCGCTGGATCCTGTTGTCGTCGATGGTTGGGGTACTGGCCATGTACGGTGACCGTATCTGGTTTGGCGCCAGCATGTCGGCGGCGCAATTGGGGGTGTACTCCATTGCCGTGCTCATCCTTGGCGCGGTTCAGACGGCGCTGATGAAGATCGTCGGCGCCGTGGCGCTGCCAGCGTTCAGCGAGGCGGCCAGGGCCGACGACAAAGCGCGGCTGAAGACCCTGTATTACCGCTTCCGTTTGCTGGTCGACCTGCTGGTGCTGTTCATTTGCGGGGGCTTCCTCACAGCCAGCCCACTGCTGATTGGCTGGATGTACGATGACCGCTACCAGGAAGCTGGCCAAATGCTGGCGATTCTTTCGCTGTCCTTCATCGTATTGCGCTATACCTTGGCTCATCAGGTATGGATTGCGTTGGGCCTCACCAAGTACCAGGCCATGGACAACATCATCCGCCTGGTTTCGCTGTGGGGGCTCCTGCCGCTGTTGCTGGCGCTGGGAGGTGTGCAATGGGCGATCTGGGGGGTGGCCCTGCACACGGTGCCGACGCTGGTACTGGTTGTTCATGTCAATCGCAAGCTGGGCATCTTCAGCCTCAAACGTGAGCTGGTGGTGCTACCGATGCTGCTGGTGGGGGCGCTGTGCGGGGCGTTGCTCACGGCCTTCTTCAACTGGCTGTAGGGCTGCGTGCTGGGTGTAACTTTCATGGGGACAGGTCACAGGATCATGGGGAAGCTCACTTTTTGTACTGCGCAGTTGGGTCGTAGAGGCTTTCTCCAGAGTTGCGTGCTGCTGGGCGTGGGCAGCGCGGCGTTCGGCGCCACGGCGATGTTTGCTGGCAAACCGGTTGAAAAACCAGGGTTCGTGGTGATCAACGGCTGGGTACTGCCGTCCCGCTATTTTCGGAACCAGCCAGCATGATCCACGACTATGAGCAGCAGAAGACGCTGCGCGACAACTACGATTTCTGCATCATCGGGGCTGGCCCTGCGGGGATCACCCTTGGCCTGCGCCTGGCGGCAGCCGGCTGGAACGTGTTGCTGGCCGAAGGTGGGGGGCGTGAGTACGCCCCGCATTCGCAAGCCCTGTACGCCTGCCCCTCGACCGGCCTGGAGCTGTATGCCGAGGAAACGCGCCTGCGTTACCTGGGCGGCACGTCCAACCATTGGGCCGGCCGGTGTCGGCCCTTCACGGCTTCCGACTTCGCCGTGGCCCCACCGGGTGAGTTGCCGGGTTGGCCGATTGCCTATGCGGAGATCGAGCCCTACCTGCCGGTGGCCATGGATATCGTCGACCTGCCCGCCGGGGCAGATTTTCGGGCACTGAACACTGCGCTCGAGGGTGGTGACTTCGAAGCTGACCGTTTCCTGCTCAGCACCCCGACCCGCTTTGCCCAGAAATACGCCACGGCGCTGGAGCAGACCAAGGGCCTGGACCTGTTCATCAATTGCAACTGCGTGGACCTGGAATTCGACCAGGCATCCGGCCACCTGGCGGCGGTGGTGCTGTCGGACTACCAGCGCAATCGCCAGCGGTTGGTGGCCCGCAACTTCATCCTGGCCACGGGGGCCATCGAGAATGCCCGACAGTTGCTGAACAGCCAGTCCCTGGTGGCTGCGGGGGTGGTCAACAAGGAAGGCCTGGTTGGCGCGTGCTTCATGGAGCACCTGAACATCGAGATGGGCACCTTCATCCTCAAGTCCGGGCAAGACCCGGAGCCGCGCCAGTACTACACCACCGATGCCTTCCTCGCCGAATACCAGGCCGGCAAAGGCAACGTCACCACAGCCTTGTTGGCCGATGTGCAAACCTATGGCCGCACGGCCGAGGTCAAGCATTTTCTCGAGAACCTGGCCTGCGACATGGGGATTTCCAGCAAGATAGAGTTCGTGGCCAAGTTCAGCTGCCCCGGTGACGGCGTGATCAGTACCATGATCGAGCAGTTCCCCAACCTGCACAGCCGCATTTCGCTGCTCGACGAGCACGACGCGCTGGGGGTGCCGAAGGTCAGCGTGAACTGGGTGCTCAGTGCCGATGACCGCCACACCGTCAAGTGCATCGGTACCGAACTGGCCAAGCAGTTCGCTGACACGGGCCTGGGCTTCGTCAAACTCAACGAGTTTGTCTATGACACCTCGATACCGCTGAAAATGGCGCCCCATGCCCACCACATGGGCACCACGCGCATGGCCGCGTCAGCGCAAACGGGCGTCGTGGACGGCAACTGCCGGGTATTCGGCACGCAAAACCTGTATGTCGCCGGCAGCAGTATTTTTGCCAAGGGCGGCGCCTCCAACCCGACCATGCCGCTGTTGCAGTTCGCCGTGCGGCTGGCCGACCACCTTGACGCGAAGATGAGGACGGAAAGCGGCGCCGCCGCGTGAACAATGTTGTACACAGGTTGAGTGCGTAGTGGTCAGCATCTAGAAGAACGAGACCGCATCGCCTCAGGGCATTCGAGCCGTATTGATCGCGAGGCCAGGAAGGATGATGGGATGGATACGCAAGGCAGTGGCACATTACGCACATGCAACCGGGCGCGGAGGCACGTTCTACCGCCGGTTCTGCAGGCCGTCGGGGCTGGAGTGGGGCGCCTACCTCAAACGCTGGGGCAACTTTCACTCGGTAGGCGACAATTTCTTCGTCAATGCCGGCTGCAAGTTCCTCGACCCGTCACTGGTGCGTATCGGCAACAGCGTGGGGTTGTCCGACTGCACGTTGATCGGCCACGACGGGGTGGTCTTGCTGATCGAACACCGGTTTGGCAAACACCTTGATTCGGTCGGTTTCATCGACATCAAGGACAACTGCTTCATCGGCCACGGTGCGATCATCATGCCGCGGGTGACCATCGGCCCCGAGTCCATCGTCGCGGCAGGGGCGGTGGTCACCAAGGACGTGCCACCGGGCACCGTCTACGGCGGCAACCCGGCCGTGTTCATCTGCACCACCGAGGCGCTGGTCAAACGGGTCGAGGCACGCTGCGAAGCCTACCCGTGGATCGACCTGATCAAACAGCGCGACGGCGCCTACGACCCCACGGTTGAGCCGCAACTGATGGCGCAGAGGCGCCAGTACTTCTTCGGGGATGGCAATAATGGCTAGCAAACCGGTCGACGTGATGGTGGTCAATTTCAACACCGCCGGGTTGCTGCAGCCAATGTTCGATGCCTTGCGCCGCGCAGGCAGCGAACACCTGGCCAGTTACCTGGTGGTGGACAATGCCTCCGTCGACGACTCGCTGCAGCGTATGGCCGAGGTATGCCCAGAGGCAGTGTTGCTCAGCAACAAGCACAACGTAGGTTTTGGCCGTGCCAACAACCAGTTGCTGGCCCACCTGCAAGGCAAGTATGCATTGTTGCTGAACACCGATGCGTTCGTGGCTGCCGATTCCCTGCAAAAAACCCTCGACTACATGGATGCCCACCCGGACTGCGGTGTGCTGGGGGTACGCCTCGAAGGCCGTGAGGGTGACCTGCAACCCAGCTGCCGCTATTTTCCCACGCCGCTGAACGTCTTCGTCGGGCGTACCGGCCTGGGGCGCCTGTTCCCTGGGCTGAAAATGGTCGACGACATGGACTGGGACCACGCTTCGGTCCGCGAATGCGACTGGTTGCCCGGGTGCTTCTACCTGGTACGCCGCGAAGTGCTGGACCAGGTAGGCCTGTTCGATCCGCGCTACTTTCTTTATTACGAGGAAGTCGACCACTGCAAGCGGGTCAAGCAGGCCGGCTGGAAAGTGGTGTTCTACCCACATACCACGGTGGTCCACATAGGGGGTGAAAGCTCCAAGTCAGTCACCGAGCTTGAAGCTGCCAGCCGGCAGATTTCCGCCTACCAGATCGAGAGCGAGCTGCTGTATTTCCGCAAGCACCATGGCTTGGCCGGGCTGGCGTTGCATATGCTGCTGGTGACCGTGGGCGACCTGGTGCTGGCACTCAAAGCGCTGTTGAAACGACGCGGCCGGGGCGCGATACAGGCCTGCTGGCGTCATTGCCGGGCGACCTGGTCACTGCTGTTGCAGACCCGTTACGCCAGCCAACCGACAAGGTAGCTACCGTCATGTTCGAGAATATTCGCGCCGACCTGCGGGCCCATGGTGGCGACTGGGGGGCCCAGGGCTTCTGGGTATTGCTGGTGTACCGCTTCGGCCGCTGGCGCTACGGCGTGCGCCCGGCGCTGCTGCGCAAGCTGTGCTCACTGGTGTACAAGGTGTTGTTCAAGTTCGTGCAGATCATCACCGGGGTGGAACTGCCCTGCGAGGCGGTGATCGGCCGCAATTTCGTCATCGACCATTTCGGTGGCATCGTGGTCAGCGGCTACGCCCGGTTCGGCGACGACTGTCGCATCCGCAATGGCGTGGTAGTGGGCCTGAAAAATGTCGACGAGCCCATCGCCCCGGTGTTCGGCAACAACGTCGATATAGGTACGGGCGCCAAGATACTGGGCAGCATTCGCATCGGCAACAACGTGATCATTGGTGCCAATGCCGTGGTGCTGGTGGATGTGCCAGATAACTCCCTGGCTGTCGGCGTACCGGCAGTCATCAAGGCCCGGCACCTGGTCGCCCCGGCGGCGGTCGAGTGAGGCCCTTGGCGATGCAGACCGGCGTGGTGGTCATTGGCCGCAACGAGGGCCAGCGTTTGGAGCGCTGCCTGCGCTCGTTGGCCCATGGGGCTGACAAGGTCGTGTATGTCGACTCGGGCTCCAGCGACGGTTCGCAACAACTGGCCGCTGCCTTGGGCGTCGAGGTGCTGGCGCTGGACATGGGCACCCCGTTCACCGCGGCAAGGGCGCGTAACGAAGGTTTTGCCGTGTTGCAGCGGTTGCTGCCCGCCATGCACTGGGTGCAGTTCGTCGATGGCGACTGCGAAGTGGATGCCCGCTGGCTGGCCACCGCCCAGGCGTTTCTGGCCGCACACCCCGCGGTGGCGGTGGTGTGTGGCCGGCGCCGCGAACGCTTCGCGCAGCGCTCGGTGTACAACCTGTTGTGCGACCTGGAATGGGATACCCCGATCGGCGAGGCCAAGGCCTGCGGCGGTGACGCGTTGATGCGGGTAGACGCTTTCACCGCCGTGGGCGGTTTTCGGCCTGACCTGATCGCCGGGGAAGAGCCGGAGCTGTGCGTGCGCTTGCGCGCCAAGGGCTGGAAAATCTGGCGCCTGGATGCCGAGATGACCTTGCACGACGCCGACATGACCCGGTTCAGCCAATGGTGGCGGCGCAGCCTGCGTGCCGGGCATGCCTACGCCGAGGGCGCCTATCTGCACGGGCAGCCTCCCGAGCGGCACTGGTTGCGCGAGTCGCGCCGGGCCTGGGTGTGGGGCCTGGGCATTCCCGTGTCGATCGTGCTGGCCTGCCTGCTGGTGGGCGGCTGGGGCTTGGGGTTGTTGTTGATCTACCCGTTGCAGGCCATGCGCCTGGCGCAGCGGGGCAACAGGTCGCCGCGCGAAAACTGGCTGCAGGCCGTGTTTCTGGTACTGGGCAAGTTCCCCGAAATGCTCGGCCAGCTGAAGTTTCTGCGCCACCGCCTGGCGGCTGGCAAAGCGGCTTTGATCGAGTACAAGTGAGAGAGGCCCATGATGCTCGGCACCCTCGTGAAAAGCGTGTTTACCCTGCAACCCGGTTACTCGTTGCGGGCATTGCACAACAAGTACAAGCTGAGCCTGCAGATGGCCAGGCATTGGCCTCAGCTGGACACCTTCATGCAGCGCCTGACCGCGGCACTGGGCCAGCCGGGGGTGCAGCAGTTGGGCGTTGACTGCATCGGTGTCGTGCAATGGCCCTATATCAGCCAGCACTGGCAGGCGCCGCAGCGCCTCGATGCAGTGGCCTCGCACTTCGAGCTGGTGGCCCGGCATTTTCCTGGGCTGTTGCTGTTGGGCCGGGACGACAGCCTTGCCCTGTGTGACCTGGGTAGCTACTCGCCGGGCTGCTGCCTGGTGCTCGACCGGCCGATCTGGTTCAAGCGCGAAGGCGAGCTGGTGCTCAACCTGTTCCAGGGTGACCTGCGTGTGGCATCCCTGGCGTTCACCCTGTGCCAGGGGCCGGCCGGCATCGGTTTGTACATCGGCGCAGTGCAGGGTATCCATAAAGGCATCGACAGCGACACCTCGCTGGCCATCTACCGCGACCTGACCAAAGACTTCGAGGGGTTGCGCCCGCGCAGCTTGCTGCTGGAGGCGTTGAAGTGCCTGGCCAGAACGTTGGGGGTTGCCCGGTTGTATGCCGTGAACGATGCCAGCCGGCATCACCGCCACGCTTATTTTGGCCGTGACAAGGGCCAGGAGCTGGCGGCCAACTACGACGCTATCTGGCAGGAGCATGGTGCCAGCGCTTCGGAGCATGCCGATTTCTACAGCCTGCCACTGGCGCCGGCGCAGCGTGCCGAGGCCGACATTCCGGCAAAGAAACGGGCGATGTATCGCCGTCGCCAGGCATTGCTCGACGATGTATTCACCCGCTTGCAAGCAGCTTTGCCAAGCAATGGTGCCAACCTTGGACTACAAGGAACACAGGGGGATGCATTTGCTGTGAGTGCATCGGCAGTAGGCAGGCCGCCGGTAGTCGACAGCCTGAAGTAAAGGTTGCCTGGGGCGGTTGGTCATCAAGCGGGTTTGGATCTGGGTTCATATGCGCATTGCTTATTTCATCAATCAGTACCCGAAGGTCAGCCACAGTTTTATCCGCCGCGAGATCCTGGCGCTGGAGCGCCAAGGGGTAGAGGTGCAGCGCCTGGCACTGCGTGGTTGGGACGCCGAGGTGCAGGATGCCGAGGACGTGGTCGAGCGGGGCAAGACCCGCTACGTGCTGCAAGGCGGGCTGAAACAGCTGTTGCGGCCCATGTGGCAGGTATTGCGCGCGCAGCCGCGGCGCTTCGGCCGGGCGCTGTGGCTGGCACTGCGGCTTGGCCGCCGGGCGGACCGCGCCTGGCCCTATCACCTGGTGTATCTGGCCGAAGCCTGCCAGGTGCTGCAGTGGCTGCAGGCAGGGCAGGCGCAGCACGTGCACGCGCACTTTGGCACCAACTCTACCGAAGTGGTCATGCTGGCCAACATGCTGGGCGGGCCGGCCTACAGTTTCACCGTGCACGGCCCCGAAGAGTTCGACAAGCCACAGTTCCTGCACCTGGGGGAAAAGGTCCGGCGCGCCGCTTTTGTCGCGGCGGTCAGCTCGTATGGGCGCAGCCAGCTGCTGCGCTGGGTGGCCCACGAGCACTGGGCCAAGGTCAAGGTGGTGCATTGTGGGCTGGAGCGCGCGTTCCATGCGGTGCCTGCGGTAGAGGCGCCCGCGGCGCCACGCCTAGTGTGCGTTGGGCGCCTGTGTGAGCAGAAGGGCCAGTTGTTGCTGCTGGAGGCCGCGCGCCGGCTGGCGGCCCAGTCGCAGGCTTTTGAGCTGGTGCTGGCCGGTGACGGTGAAATGCGCGAGCAGATCGAGGCCTTGATTGCCCGCCACGGCCTGCAGCAGCACGTACGCATTACTGGCTGGATCAGCAGTGCACAGGTGCGCGACGAGATCCTCGCTGCCCGCGCTCTGGTATTGCCCAGCTTTGCCGAGGGCCTGCCGGTGGTGATCATGGAGGCCATGGCCTTGCGCCGCCCGGTGCTGACCACGTTTGTTGCCGGGATCCCGGAGCTGGTCAGGCCCGGCGAGAATGGCTGGCTGTTCCCCGCAGGCGCGGTGGACGAGCTGGCAGCGGCCATGGCCGAGTGCCTGGCGCAACCTGCCGAGGTGTTGCAGCGCATGGGCCAGGCGGCCTACGAACGGGTACTGCAACGGCACGACATCGACACCGAGGCGGCCAGGCTGGCCGGCTACTTCAAGGCATTCGCATGATAAGTGTATTAGCGTGGTTGCTGGGCCTGCTGACGGTCATCGTCCTGGTGCCGGTGTTGGTGTTTTCGCTGCAGGTATTGCTGGCTTGCCTGCCCGCACGCAGGCCGCCACCCTGCACCACGGCGCGGCCAACGCTTGCGGTGCTGGTGCCGGCGCACAACGAGGCCTCGATCATCCAGGCCAGCCTGGCGAGCATCGTGCCGCAACTGCTCGAGGGTGACCGCTTGCTGGTAGTGGCCGACAACTGTTCCGACACCACGGCGCAGCTGGCCCGCGAAGCGGGGGCCGAAGTGGTGGAGCGGTATGACGCCCAGTTGCGCGGCAAAGGCTATGCCCTGGACTTCGGCGTGCGCCATCTGGCGCGCCTGCCCCCTGAGGTGGTGATCGTGGTGGATGCCGATTGCCAGGTCGGCGAGGGCGCCATCGATATCCTGGCTCGGCGTTGCCGTGAAACGGCGCGCCCGGTGCAGGCGCTGTACCTGATGCGGGCACCCGCAGGTGCCGGGCTGAAAGTGCAGGTCGCCGAATTTGCCTGGCGCGTGAAGAACCTGGTTCGTCCGCGTGGCTGGGCGCGGTTGGGCTTGCCTTGCCAGTTGATGGGCGCCGGCATGGCCTTCGGCTGGCACGACCTGCGCCAGGTCAACCTCGCCAATGGCCATCTGGTCGAGGATGTGAAACTCGGGCTGGATCTTTGCCAACAAGGCAAGCCACCGCTGTTCTGCCCCGAAGCCTTGGTGACCAGCCAGTTCCCGCTCAGCCCGCAAGGCCTCAACAGCCAGCGTACGCGCTGGGAGCACGGCCACCTGGGGTTGATGCTGACCGATGGGCCGAAGCGGGCGCTGGCTGCCATCACCCAGCGCAATGGTGCCCTCGCGGCGATGACCCTGGACCTGGTGGTATCACCCTTGGCCTTGCTGGTGTTGGCGCTGCTGGGGTTCAACCTGCTGACCTGGCTGGTTTACCTGGTAACCGGGCTGGCGGCACCTGCAGGGTTCGCCCTGCTGGGGCTGGGGTTGCTCGGCGTGGCAGTGGTGGTGGCCTGGGCGCGCTTCTGTCGGGAGCTGATCCCGTTCTCGGTGTTGCTGTACGCACCGTTCTACGCAGCCAGGAAAATCCCCCTCTACCTGGGCTTTCTGATCAAGCGCCAGGTCGAATGGGTGCGCTCGAAACGGGATGGCGACTGATGAGCCAGCGGCAATGGCAGCAACGCTGGGCGCGCCTGGTCGGGCAGCTGCATGTGGTCGCCGACGAAAACGCCGTGCAGCGCCTGCTCGAGCACCTGGCAACCCCGAGCAAAGCGACGGTGCTGGGGTTCGTCAATGCCCACGCAATGAACCTGGTGGTGCGCGACGGGGCTTATTGCCAGGCACTGTCGGCAGCCGATGTGTTGCTGCGCGATGGCTCCGGCATGGCGATCCTTTACCGCGGCCTGGGCCTGGAGCCTGGCCTGAACATGAACGGTACCGATTTCATTCCCAGGCTGCTGGCGGCCTACCGGGGGCGCAAGGTGGCCTTCTGGGGCACGCGGCAACCCTACCTGCGCCAGGCGGTGCAGCACTGCGCCGACACCTTCGGCGTGGCGCCGGTGTCGGTTCACGATGGCTTTGCCACTGTCGATACCTACTTGCAACTGGCGCGCGAGCATCAACCCGAACTGATCGTGCTGGGCATGGGCATGCCCAAGCAGGAAGCGGTCGCCGCACAGTTGGCCGGCATCAGCGGCCCCTGCCTGATCGTGTGTGGTGGGGCGATCCTGGACTTTCTCGGCGGCAAGGTCAGCCGCGCCCCCGGCTGGCTGCGGGCGGTTGGCGGCGAGTGGTTGTATCGGCTGTGCCGTGAGCCCAGGCGCCTGTTCATGCGCTACGTGGTGGGCAACCCGCTGTTTCTGCTGCGCACCTTGCTGTATCGGCGGGCGAGCGCTGCGGCCAGGCGCACGCTGTGAATCGGCCAAAAGCTGTGGCAGCACGTATTCCGGGCCCGCCTGCGGCAGCTGGCTGCTACAGTGATATCAATGGTTTGGACGCTGCGCGCTTCGCCGCGTGCGGCGCTGCATGGCTGTGATTCAAGACTGGTTGTTGGCTGTAAGGCACTTGCCACGCTCCAATTGATGAGGTCTGAAATGGTTTTCGAACCCAGAAGCAGTCGTTCCTTACTCCAGCGCCGAAGCAGTGTCAGCAACGCCATCCAGGCCGGCCTCGACGGCATTGCCGTGACGGGTATCGCCTGGTACCTGATCTATGACCAGTTCGGCTACATCACCTCCGATTACGTGATCATGCTGCTGTTGCTGATCGGCGCACTGGCGGTCATTTATGATCATTACGCAATCTACCGGACCAACGTCGGGCTTTCGATCAAGGCCTTTCGCCTGTTCAAGGCCTGGTCGGCCACGTTCTGCTTTCTGGTGGTCATGGCATTCCTGACCAAGCAGAGCGAAACCTACTCCCGGCTGCTGGTTGGCCAGCTGTTCGTCATCGGTTACTTCGCCCAGCTGTTCCTGCACTTCGCCGTGCGTGAGCTGCAGAAGCGTTTCACCGCACATGCACGCCTGGACAATGCCCTGATCATTGGCAATGGTGACCTGGCCAACTTCCTTTACCAGAAAATCAGCAGCAACCCGTGGTTTGGTGAGCGGGTGCTGGGGTGTGTACTGGTCGACAAGGTTGAACCACAAGCAGGCGAGGGCGCCGAGGGCAAACAGCGCCTGCCGGTGCTCGGGCATATTGCCGAGCTTGACGAACTGGTCGCCCGCCACGGCATCCGCACGGTCTACCTGGTGACCCCGCTGGGCGGCTCGGAAGTGATCAACGACGTGTACTTCAAGCTGCTCGACAAGTGCATCGCGGTGAACTGGGTACCGGACATCTTCTCGTTGCGCCTGATCAACCACAGCGTGCGGGAAATTGCCGGCATTCCGGTGCTGACCTTGTCGGAAACCCCGCTCACAGGCATGAGCCTATTCCTGAAAAACCTCGAGGACCGGGTGCTGGCCGCGCTGATCCTGCTGTGTGCGTCGCCGGTATTGCTGGCCGTTGCCCTGGCCATCAAGCTCGACAGCCGCGGCCCGGTGTTTTTCCGCCAGGAGCGTACCGGCTGGACGGGTGAGGCGTTTCGTATCTGGAAATTCAGAAGCATGCATGTGCACCAGCCCGAAGGCGGTGTGGTGCAGCAAGCCCAGAGGAACGACCCGCGGTTGACCCGGGTTGGGGCCTTCATCCGCCGTACCAGCCTCGATGAACTGCCGCAGCTGTTCAATGTGCTGACCGGCGAAATGTCGCTGGTCGGGCCACGGCCGCATGCCTTGCAGCACGACACCTTGTATTCCCAGGACATCGTGGATTACTTCGCTCGCCACAACATCAAGCCGGGCATGACCGGCCTGGCCCAGGTGCGCGGGTTCCGTGGCGAGACCAAGGACATCGAACAGATGATCCAGCGGGTGGACTCCGACATCGAGTACATCAACAACTGGTCGTTGTGGCTGGATTTCGTGATTCTGGTACGCACGTTGAATGCGTTCACCGGTAAACAGGCCTATTGATTGTCATGCCACAGGTGCAGAACAGGCCTCATGCTGTGTTCAACGGGTGCAGTTCGCGGAACCCTCGTGCTTCTTCCACCAGCCAGTCATGTACCGCCCGCGCGCCCGGCTGGGTCAACCCGCCGGGCGGGTAATGCACCACGTAGCGTTTGTGGTTGGCGATCGGTACGCCAAACGGCACGATCAGCGCGCCGCGCTCCAGTTCATCGTTGAGTAGCGTGCGCCGGGCAATGGCCACACCGATACCGGCAATCGCTGCTTCGATGGTCAGGTGGTTGCGGTTGAAGGTGTGCCCGCGGCGTACGTCCAACCCAGTGGCGCCGATCCCGTCCAGGTAGAACTCCCATTCGGCATATTCCGAACTGCCACGCCAGGCGGTGATGTCGTGCAGCAGCGGGTAGTGCACCAGGTCGGCCGGCCCGTGCAGCGGGGGGCGCCCACGCAGCAGTGAGGGCGCGCATACGGGAAAGATCTGCTCGTCCAGCAGCGGCGTGGAGAGCATGCCCGGGTAGCTGCCATCGTTGAGGTCGATGGCCAGGTCGAAGTCGCCCGGGGTCAAGGCCTGGGCACTGTCTTCGGCCACCAGGCGCAGTTCGATGTCCGGGTAGCGCTGCTGGAAACGTGGCAAGCGCGGCGTCAGCCACTTGGCCAGGAACGAGGGGATGGAGCGCACCCGCAACGTGCCACGGATCTCGCCGGCATCCAGGCGCAGCAGCTCTGCCTCGATGCTGCCGTAGGCGTCGGTCACGGTCTGCGCCAGGCGTTGGCCTTCCGCGCTCAGTTCCACGCCCCGTGCCCGGCGGAGAAACAGGCGGTAACCCAGGCGCTCTTCCAGCTGGCGCATCTGTTGGCTGACCGCCCCGGGGGTGATGTGCAGTTCCTCTGCACAGCGGGTAAAGGACAGGTGCCTGGCGGCGCAGGCAAAAACGTGCAGCCAAACAAACATCTGGCCGTTGAGTTGGCGTCGCATCGTTTAGTCCTGCTAAAGCCTTGCTTAGGAAGTTTCGTTGGTCATTTCAATCGCGCAGCGTCAGTATCGCGCAAAATCGCAGCAGCGCCCATTTTCTCCAGATATCCGTGCACTGGCTACCTATCAGCGCATGGTCAGGCATTAGTATGGCTATCAGTGTTTTCGACCTTTTCAAAATCGGCATCGGCCCGTCCAGCTCCCACACCGTCGGCCCGATGCGCGCGGCTGCGACCTTTGCCCAGGCCCTGCGCGAGCAGGGCTTGCTGGGACGGGTGACGCGCGTTGAAGTGCGCCTGTATGGCTCGCTGTCGGCGACCGGCGTTGGTCATGCCACCGACCGTGCCTGCCTGTTGGGCTTGATGGGGCAATGGCCAGACCGTATCGACCCGGCCACCATCGAATCGCGCATCGGTCAGGTGCTGCAGGAACACTGCCTGACGCTGGACGGCAGCCACCCCGTGGCGTTCGAGTATGGGCAAGACATGCTGCTGCTCGACGAAAATTTGCCGTACCACCCCAACGCCATGCGCGTAGAAGCCATGCACGGGCAGGATAGCCTGTTGTGCCAGACCTATTATTCGGTAGGCGGTGGGTTCATCGTCGAACAGGCCGAAGTCGATGCGCCGAAAACTGCAGAGAACGCCGCCGTGCTGCCCTACGAGTTCGGCAGTGGTGCCCAGTTGCTGAAGCTGTGCCAGGCCCACGGCTTGAGTGTGGCGCAACTGATGATGGCCAACGAGTGCGCCTGGCGCCCGGAAGCCGAGGTGCGCGACGGCCTGCTGCGCATTTGGGCCGCGATGCGCGAGTGCGTGGACAACGGCCTGCGCAACGAGGGCATTCTGCCCGGCGGTTTGCACGTCAAACGCCGTGCGGCGCGGCTGCACCGTAGCTTGCAGGAACTGGGCAAGCCTAATGTGATCGGGTCGACGCTCGGCGCCATGGAGTGGGTCAACCTGTACGCCCTGGCGGTCAACGAAGAGAACGCCGCTGGCGGGCGCATGGTCACTGCACCTACCAACGGTGCAGCCGGTATCATCCCGGCGGTACTGCACTACTACATGAAGTTCAACCCTGGTGCCTGCGACGCGGATGTCGTGGACTTCCTGCTTGCCGCGGCTGCGGTTGGCATCCTGTGCAAAAAGAACGCCTCCATTTCCGGCGCCGAGGTCGGCTGCCAGGGGGAGGTCGGGTCTGCCTGCTCGATGGCGGCCGCCGGCCTGGCCCAGGTGCTGGGCGCGACACCGGCGCAATTGGAAAACGCTGCCGAAATTGCCCTGGAACACAACCTTGGGCTGACCTGCGACCCGGTCGGTGGCCTGGTGCAAGTGCCGTGCATCGAACGCAATGCCATCGCTGCCGTGAAAGCGATCAATGCGGTGCAAATGGCACTGCGGGGCGATGGCGAGCATTTCATTTCGCTCGACCGGGTAATCCGCACCTTGCGTGATACCGGGGCGGACATGCATGCCAACTACAAGGAAACTTCGCGCGGCGGCCTGGCGGTTGCATTCGTCGAATGTTGAGCTAATGCGGGGGGTAGGGGGCTGCTTTGCAGTTCATCGCCGTTCAAGCCCAGCTCCCGTAGGGATCGTATGAGGGCTGACGCGTGTTTGACACAAGATGTGCAGCGCCTGGGAGATCGAGCGCCGCCCGCGCGGCGCATCGCGAGCTGCGGTCGCTGCTTGTATGTTGTGACTGGCCTGGCGGGAGAAGATATTCTCGTCAGGCTGAAGAAGCACTTCCGGGGAGGCCGATCGCTC
>NZ_DKJF01000097.1:0-21241 GCF_002454615.1 Pseudomonas sp. UBA6699 | reverse complement strand
CGCCTAACCTGTGGGAGCGGGCGTGCCCGCGAAAGGGCCTGTGAAACCAACCTCACGGCCCCGGAAGTTTGCTCCCCCCGCCCCGCTCTGCTAGTGTCGCGCCGTTCTGAATGCCTCCGAGACAGTCGCCATGGCCCGCAAAAAATCCTCCCTTGATTTCGAGCAATCCCTCGCAGACCTGCAAACACTGGTCGAGCGCCTGGAGAACGGCGAGTTGTCGCTGGAAGAGTCGCTGGCCGCTTTCGAGCAAGGCATCGCGCTGACCCGAGAATGCCAAGGTGCCCTGGCCCAGGCCGAGCAGAAGGTGCAAATTCTTTTGGAGCGTGACGGCGAGCTGGCTGCCCAGCCCTTCGACGCGGAGCCCGAAGCATGATCGGCAGCTACCAGGCCAGTTGCCAGAGGCGGGTGGATGCAGCCCTCGAACCGCTGTTCGTCGCCCCGACCAAAGAACTCGAACGCCTCTATGCCGCCATGCGCTACAGCGTGATGAACGGCGGCAAACGCGTGCGGCCACTGCTGGCCTACGCCGCGTGCGAAGCCCTGGGTGCCCCGGCCGAACAGGCCAACGGCGCGGCCTGTGCGGTGGAGCTGATCCATGCCTACTCGCTGGTGCATGACGACCTGCCTGCCATGGATGACGACGACCTGCGCCGGGGCCAGCCCACCACGCACAAGGCCTTCGACGAAGCCTGCGCCATCCTGGCCGGTGACGGGTTGCAGAGCCTGGCGTTCAGCGCCCTGCTCGATCCGCACCTCAGCCCGCAGGCCGACAGCGTCCGCCTGGCCATGGTCCAGGCCCTGGCCACGGCCGCCGGCCCAGCCGGCATGGTGGGCGGGCAGGCCATCGACCTTGGCTCGGTCGGGCTGAAGCTCGACCAGCGGGCACTGGCATTCATGCACAGGCACAAGACCGGCGCCCTGATCGAAGCCAGCGTGCGCCTGGGTGCACTGGCCAGCGCCCGCGCCGGCCAGCAGCAACTGGACGCCCTGCAAACTTATGCACAGGCCATTGGCCTGGCATTCCAGGTTCAGGACGACATCCTCGACGTGGAAGGCGACACCGCCACCCTGGGTAAACGCCAAGGGGCAGACATCGCCCGTGACAAACCGACCTACCCGGCCCTGCTGGGCCTGGACGCGGCCAAGGCCTATGCGATCGAACTGCGCGACCAAGCGCTGGTCGCACTGGAAGGGTTCGGCGAAAAAGCCGGGCCGCTGCGGGCACTGGCGCGCTATATCGTCGAGCGCCGCAACTAAGCACGGATACCCGCGCCATTGGGGTGTCACAAGCAGTGGTCGAATGGGCACTTTTCCCACAATGGGGTAAACTGCCGCGTCTTCACACACCTATAACGACTCGCCTGATGCCCACGACGTTTCAAGAGATTCCCCGCGAACGCCCGGTCACGCCGTTGCTCGACCGCGCTGACACGCCTGCCGGCCTGCGCCGGCTGGCCGAAGCCGACCTGGAGACCCTGGCCGACGAGTTGCGCCAGGAGCTGCTGTATACCGTGGGGCAGACCGGTGGGCATTTTGGTGCCGGCCTGGGCGTGATCGAACTGACCATCGCCCTGCACTACGTGTTCGATACCCCGGACGACCGGCTGGTGTGGGACGTGGGCCACCAGGCCTACCCGCACAAGATTCTGACCGGGCGCCGTAACCGCATGCTCAGCCTGCGCCAGAAGGACGGTATCGCCGCCTTCCCGCGCCGCAGCGAAAGCGAGTACGACACCTTTGGCGTGGGCCACTCCAGTACCTCGATCAGCGCAGCGCTAGGCATGGCCATTGCCGCCCGCCTGCAGAACAGCGCGCGCAAGTCGATCGCCGTGATCGGTGATGGCGCCCTTACCGCCGGCATGGCCTTCGAGGCGTTGAACCACGCCCAGGAAGTCAATGCCGACATGCTGGTGATCCTCAACGACAACGACATGTCGATTTCGCGCAATGTCGGCGGCCTGTCCAACTACCTGGCCAAGATCCTGTCCAGCCGCACCTACGCCAGCATGCGCGAAGGCAGCAAGAAAGTGCTGTCGCGCCTGCCCGGTGCCTGGGAAATCGCCCGGCGCACCGAAGAGTACGCCAAGGGCATGCTGGTGCCGGGCACACTGTTCGAAGAGCTGGGCTGGAACTACATCGGCCCGATCGACGGCCATGACCTGCCGACCATGATCGCCACCTTGCGCAACATGCGTGACCTGAAGGGCCCGCAGTTCCTGCACGTGGTGACCAAGAAGGGCAAGGGCTTCGCCCCCGCCGAACTCGACCCTATCGGCTACCACGCCATCACCAAGCTGGAGCCCGCCGACAAGCCTGTCGCGCCGAAGAAGCCCAGCGGGCCGAAATACTCCGCGGTGTTCGGCCAGTGGCTGTGCGACATGGCCGCTGCCGACAACCGCCTGGTGGGCATCACCCCGGCGATGAAAGAAGGCTCCGACCTGGTCGATTTCAGCGAGCGCTACCCGCAACGCTACTTCGATGTGGCGATCGCCGAGCAGCACGCCGTCACCCTGGCCGCCGGCATGGCCTGCGAGGGCAGCAAGCCCGTGGTGGCGATCTACTCCACCTTCCTGCAGCGCGCCTACGACCAGCTCATCCACGATGTGGCGGTGCAGAACCTCGATGTGCTGTTCGCCATCGACCGCGCCGGGCTGGTGGGCGAAGACGGGCCGACCCATGCGGGTAGCTACGACCTGTCTTACCTGCGCTGCATCCCGGGCATGCTGGTGATGACCCCCAGCGACGAGAACGAGCTGCGCAAGATGCTCAGCACCGGCCACCTGTACAACGGCCCGGCTGCCGTGCGCTACCCCCGCGGCACCGGCCCGAACGCGCCGATCAGCGGCGATCTAGAGCCGCTGCAAATCGGCAAGGGCGTGGTCCGCCGCCAAGGCCAGACAGTCGCCCTGCTGGTGTTCGGCGTGCAGTTGGCAGAGGCCATGCAGGTTGCCGAGCAGATCAATGCCACCGTGGTCGACATGCGCTTCGTCAAACCTCTGGACGAAGCCCTGGTGCTGGAACTGGCTGGCAGCCATGAGCTGCTGGTCACCGTCGAAGAGAACGCCATCATGGGTGGCGCTGGCGCTGCGGTAGGCGAGTTCCTGGCCAGCCAGGCCGTGGTCAAGCCGCTGCTGCACCTGGGCCTGCCTGATATCTACGTCGAACATGCCAAGCCGGCGCAGATGCTGGCCGAGTGCGGGCTGGATGCGGCCGGGATTGAGGCTTCGGTGAAAGCCCGCATGGCCAAGCTCGGCTTGTAATCCCCGGGGCCGCCTTGCGGCCCTTTCGCGACACAAGGCCGCTCCTACAGAGACCGCGCCGCTCTACCGGTTTGTGCAATACCGGTAGGAGCAGCCTTGTGTCGCGATCGAGGGCGCAGCCCTCGCAAAATGGTACTGCTTATGAAGAAATCTGCCTGTGCCGCGCTACTCTGCGCCCCCACATTGTTAATCGCCGCCGAACGCGATGACGCGCTGAAGCTCCCCGACGTGCTGATCAGCGCCAGCCGCCAAGTCGAGTCGCGCACCGCCACCAGCGCCGCCAACACGGTCTTCACCCGCGCCGACATCGACCGCCTGCAACCCACCAGCGTCACCGACCTGCTAAGCCGCGTACCCGGCGTGCAAGTGGCCCCCACTGGCGGCCGTGGCAGCCTCCCGGGCATCTTCATACGCGGTACCAAGGCGGCGCAAAGCCTGGTACTGGTGGATGGCGTACGCATTGCCAACGCCACTTCGGGCGACAGCGGCCTGCAGTTCCTCGACGTTGACCAGATCGAACGGGTGGAAGTGCTGCGTGGCTCGCGCTCGGCGGTGTACGGCAGCGATGCCATCGGCGGGGTGATCCAGATCTTCACCCGCCGCAGCAACACGCCCGGCCTGCAGCCGCGGCTGCGCATCGCGGCAGGCAGCCACCAGACCGTCCAGCGTAGCCTGGGGCTTTCCGGCGGCAACGACGCGACCCACTTCAACCTCGGTGCCAGCCTGGATGAAACAGCCGGCATCGACTCGACTGGCCCATCCTTCGCCAGTGACGGCGACCATGATGCCTACCGTAACCAGTCCTTCAACCTGAGCCTGAGCCACACCTTCAGCGAGCGCTTCGAGGCCGGGGTCAACCTGCTCGACAGCCGTGGCCGCAGTGAATACGACAACCCGTTCGGGGGGTTCGACCCGGTAACCTTCGAGAGCTTCGGCCAGAAGCCCTACACGGACTTCAGCGTCAGCAGCCTGGGCAGCTATTTCGCTGCGCAGCTCAACGATGCCTGGCGCTCGCGCCTGGAACTGGCCCACAGCGAGAACCGCGACGACAAGCGTGACAAGCTGAGCGCCGAGCGCTTCGTGTTCAACACCTACCGCGATCAGCTGACCTGGCAGAACGACCTCGCCCTGGGCGAACAAAACACATTGCTGATCGGTGGGGACTGGTATGAAGACCGTGTCCATGCCAGTACCGACTTCACCGAAGACAGCCGCTGGAACCGGGCGGTATTTGCCCAGCACCGCTACCAGGGCGAGCAGTTTTCCACCGAGCTGGGCGTGCGCCACGACCGCAACCAGCAGTTTGGCGGCCAGACCACCTGGAGTGGCAGCCTGACCGTGCCGCTGAACGCGGATAACGATGTGCTGCTGTCCTACAGCGAAGGCTTCCGCGCACCGACGTTCAACGACCTGTATTACCCGCAATACAGCAACCCGAACCTGGACCCAGAGCACTCGAAAAGCTATGAGCTGCAGTGGCGCAGCTAGCTGGCGACCACCACCCGCCTGGAGACCTCGCTGTACCGGACCGACCTGCGCGACGCCATCGTATTTGGCCAGGACTCGATCCCGCGCAACGTCGCCTCGGCACGCATCAACGGCCTGGAAATGGCCCTGTCCCAGCAGTGGGCGAGTTGGCACGCCCAGTTGGGCATGGCACTGATCGACCCACGTGACCGCGACACTGGCCACACCCTGGCCCGCCGCGCCCGGCGCACGTTGAGCCTGGACCTGGACCGCGACTTCGGGCGTTTCAGCGCGGGCGCCAGTTGGCAGGCCGTCAGCAGCAGCTATGACGATGAGGCCAACCGTAACCGCATCGGTGGCCACAGCTTGCTGGGCCTGCGTGGCAGTTGGGCTGCCAGCGACGAAGTGAAACTGGAAGCCAAACTGGATAACGTGCTGGACCGCCGCTATAGCCGCGCCCTGTACAGCTACGAAGGGGCCTACTACCCGTACCGCGAAGAAGGCCGCACGGTGCTGTTCAGCGTGACGTGGACGCCGGGGCTTTAGCGGCCAGCAACGCACACAAGCGGGCGGTGGCTTCAATCATTTGCCCGCTCGGGCGCTCCAGGCCTTTGTCGGGTACCACCAGCAAACCGGCGTGGGCAACGGCGCGCAACTGCGGCCAGGCCAGCCAGCCGGTCAACTGCGCCTGGTCACTGGCCAGGATGACCTGGGGGTTGCGTAGCAACACCGACTCCACACTCACCTGCGGCGCCGGTTGGCTGAGGTCGGCAAACACATTGCGCGCCCCGCATACGGCCAATGCGTCGCTCACCACCTGGCGGCCACCAAGGGTGTACAAAGGCCGATCCCACACCTGGTAGAACACCTGCAAGGGCTCGTCACGTCGGTACTGCTGGCGCAGTTGCCGCAACCGCTCGCGCAGGGCCCGGGCATACTGCTGCCCTTGCTCGGCACGGCCGACGCGCTCGCCAATCGCGGCGATCTGCTCGATGAGCTGGTCCAGGTCATGGGGTTCGGCGCTGAAGGTCGTGATACCCAGGCGTTTGAGCTGCTCGCGTTGCGCCGGCGGCACGCTGCCTGGCCACAGCAGCAACAGGTCGGGGCGCAGGCTCAGCAGGCGCTCCATGTTCAGCTGGCCTTGGCGGCCTACCGAGGGTAAATCGCGCAACGCATTTGGTCGTTCGCCCCCATCAAGCACACCCACCAGCAGGTCATCGGCCTGCAGTTCGAGCATGATTTCCGTCATCGAAGGCGCCAGGCTGACCACTCGCAAGGGTTCGCCAGCCAGCGCGGCACAGGCGAACAGTGCCAGCAGGCCAGGCAGTAGGCGCATCAGCCGAGCTGTCGTGGAATGCGGTAGAGGGACAACACCACCACGGTGGATATCGCCAACAGGATCTGCGGTACCGCTTCAAGACCGACCCCTACAGACAGCGCTGCGACCCAGGCCGGGAAGCAGGCGTACAACATGGCCAGGCGCCGTACCCGTGCCAGCTCGATCCACGCGGCAGGCTCTTCAGCAGTACCCAGGGCTTTCGAGGTGGCGATGAGTGCATGCTTGTAGGCACCGAAACGTGGCAGGCTGAGGAACATGGTGGCCGCGCCGGCAATGAACAACGGCATGGCCAGAATCGGCACCAGCGCCTCACCGCCGCCAAAAGCCCAGCTCATGACCGGCAGCGGCAGCAGGCCCACCGCCAGGTACTGCCACCAGGCCAGCGCCAGCCGCCGCTTGACCTGGGCGCGGGTCACGCCTGGGGCACCTCGCCCTGGTGTTCGTTGCCCAGCATGTGGCCAAGCTTGCCGGCCTTGGTTGCCAGGTAGTAGCGGTTGTGCGGGTTATGCCCGGTATGCAGCGGTACTCGCTCGGCAACCACGATGCTCATGTCGGTCAGGGCTTTGACCTTGCGTGGGTTGTTGGTCATCAGCCGCAGCGCCTTCACGCCCAGGTGTTCGAGCATGGGCAGGCACATGGCGTAGTCACGCTGGTCGGCGGCAAAACCCAGGCGCTCGTTGGCTTCCACGGTGTCCGCCCCGCCGTCCTGCAGCTCGTAGGCACGAATCTTGTTCAGCAGGCCAATGCCACGGCCTTCCTGGCGCAGGTACAGCAATACGCCGCGGCCCTCGCGGGCGATTGCCTGCAGTGCGGCCTCCAGCTGCGAGCCGCAGTCGCAGCGCTGGCTGAACAGGGCATCGCCGGTCAGGCATTCGGAATGCAGGCGCCCCAGCACCGGCTGACCATCCGCGATGTCACCCAGGCTGAGCACCACATGCTCCCGGCCGGTGGCTTCATCAAGAAAGCCATGCATGGTGAAGGTCGCGAAGGGCGTCGGGAGTTTAGAGGCGGCAACAAAGACGACGGGCACGTTGTGCTCCTGGAAAAAGTGGGACATATCTCGTGAGCCGATTGTATCAGCAGGTTGCACACTATGGGCTGGCTGAATACCGCGGGGTAAGATCGAAAAGTTCGATACTTAGGCCAGGCAGGCCCGGCCTCAGTGCGGTTTGCTATCCGCAGTGAACGGATACGGTTGCCGCCAGTGCTCGAAAATCGGCTTCAGCTCGCCACTGCGTACCAGCTCGGCCATGCGCTTGTCGAACAGGTCGCGCAGGGCCTTGGCCTGGTCGTTGCGGGCAAAGGCCAGGTATAGCGGCAGCTCGGCCACGTGGGTGCGGCGAAAGCGTTCGGGCTGCGATGACTGGTTCAGTACGTAATCGACTTCAGTCTGGGAATCGATGTAGAAGTCCACACGGTCATGCTCCAGCATCGGCAGAATGCCTTCGCGGCGCTGGATTTCACGGAACTCATGCACATCGGGCAAGTAGCTGCCGTAGTCGTAGCCACGTACCCAGGCCAAGCGGTACTTGCCCACATTCTGCGACGTGGGCACAGGCTTGCTGGCCAGCCCCAGCGCATAGATATGATCCATATCGAAGTGCCAGCGCGGGTACAGGTTGTCGTCGTTCTCTTCCTTGTAGGAGCCGACCCAGGCATCCGCCTCGCCACGTTTCACCAGCCCGACCGCGCGGCTGTAGGGTGCGCTTTGGGTCACCACCTTGACCCCGGCCGGCTCGAACACCTTGCGCAGAACGTCCCAGGCAACGCCGGTACCGTCAGCATTGGTGTAGTCGATCCACTCCTCGCTGACCAGCTGGATCTGCTTTGGCAGGCCTTCGGCAGCCACCGCCCACGGGGCGACACTCAGCAGCATCGCCAGCAGCACAACCCTCATGGCCATTCACGCGCTCCCTGTTTCAGGCAACCGCCCATACCAGAACCTGCATGCCCAGCCAGGCGAACACACCGGCCAGGATATCGTCGAGCATGATGCCGACGCCCCCGTGCACATGGCGGTCGATCCAGCGGATGGGCCACGGCTTGAGGATGTCGAAGAAACGGAACATCAGGAACCCTGCCAGCAGCCACTGCCAGCCTTCCGGCACCAGCCAGAGGGTGATCCACATGCCAACGATTTCATCCCAGACAATGCCTTCATGATCGTGCACACGCAAGTCATTGGCGACCTTGCCGCACAGCCAGATGCCGAACAGCATGCTGATGCCCAGCAACAGCCAGTAGCCCCAGTCGGGCAGCATCTGCCACAGGGGGATGAACGGTATGGCCACCAGCGAGCCCCAGGTACCCGGTGCCTTGGGCAAGGTGCCGGAACCAAAGCCGAACGCGATGAAGTGCCATGGGTTGCGCCAGACCGAAGGCGGAACGAACTCCGCAGGCACCTGGTTGGGGTGATCGGTCACGGTGTCTCCCTAAAGTGTTGATAGCCCCGCTGGGCGGGGGTGATGTCCTGGCCCTGTGCGTCGCGCAGGGTCACACCGCGACCTTGCAGCACACGACCAATGGTGTGTACCTCGATGAAGCCAAGCTCGGCCAGGGGCGGCAGTGCTGCAGGCGGCAAGGTGAAGGCCAGTACGTAATCATCGCCACCGGTGAGTGCTGCCTGCAGTGCCGCCTCGTGGCCGAGGAATGCCTGCAAGGCAGGAGACACTGGCACCTGGGCCAGGTTCACCTCAAGTGCCACCCCGGACGCCTTGGCGATATGCCCGCAATCGGCTAGCAGGCCATCGGAGACGTCGAGCGCCGCCGTGGCCCTGCCCCGCAGCCATGTACCCAGGGTGAGCTGCGGCATCGGCGACCAGTAATGGGCCAGCAGCGGCTCGGCAAGCTCGGCGGGCGCCTGGCGCTCGCCCAGTACCAGCGGCAAGGCACCGGCGGCCTTGCCCAGGGTGCCGCCAACACACAGCAAGTCGCCTGGCCGCGCACCGCTGCGGCGCAACGCCTGGCCAGCCGGCACCCGGCCGAACACGGTCACTGTGATGCTCAATGGGCCACGGGTGGTGTCGCCGCCGATCAGGCTCATGCGGCAGCGGTGCGCCATGCGGCTCAGGCCGTTGGCGTAGGCTGCAAGCCAGTCCGGGCCAACGCTTGGCAGGGTCAGGGCAAGGGTGAAGCCGATCGGGGTGGCGCCCATGGCGGCCAGGTCACTGGCCGCCACGGCCAGCGACCGCTGGCCCAGCAGTTGCGGGTCGCACACGGCAGGGAAATGCACCCCGGCCACCAGCGTGTCGGTCGACACCGCCAATTGTTCACCGGGGGGAAGGTCGAGCAAGGCGCAATCGTCGCCGATCCCCAGGGCCACGCCTTCGCCGCCTTGCGCACAGGGCGCGGCGGCGAAGTAATGGTTGATCAGCTCGAATTCACCCATGGCCAGGCAGCGCCGGGATCAGCGCTTGTTCGCCTTGACTTCTGCTTCACGCAGGGACGGGGCAAGCTTGTCGAGCACACCGTTGACGAACTTGTGACCGTCGGTAGCACCGAAGACCTTGGCCAGCTCCACGCCTTCGTTGATGACCACACGGTACGGTACGTCGATGCGCTTGATCAGCTCCCAGGTGGACAGGCGCAGCACGGCCAGTTCCACAGGGTCGAGCTCGTCCAGGGCAATGGTCATGCACGGGGCCAGCGCTTTGTCGATTTCGTCCTTGATTGCCGGGACCCCATGCAGGATCTCGCGGAAGTAGGCACCGTCGACATCGGTGAAATCGTTATCCACCCGGAACTGCGCTTCGATCTCGTTCAGCGAATGCTGGGCCATGTGCCATTGATAGAGGGCCTGGGTCGCAAGCTTGCGGGCTTCGCGACGCTTGGCGCTCTTGGAGGGCTTGCCGGCATCCGCAGGTTTTGGATCGCGCGGGTTGAAACGATCGCTTTCGTCGCTAATCACTTGGCCTCCAACTGCGCCAGCAGGCTGACCATTTCCAGAGCGGACAGGGCAGCTTCAGCACCTTTGTTGCCAGCCTTGGTGCCGGAACGCTCGATGGCCTGCTCGATGGAATCGACGGTCAGTACGCCGAAGGCCACCGGAACACCGAACTCCATGGACACCTGGGCCAGGCCCTTGGTGCATTCGCCCGCCACGTATTCGAAGTGCGGGGTACCGCCACGGATCACGGCGCCCAGGGCGATGATCGCGTCGTAGGCGCCTTGCTGGGCGACCTTCTGTGCCACCAGCGGAATTTCGAATGCACCCGGGGCACGGATGATGGTGATGTCGCTTTCGCTGACACCGTGGCGAACCAGGGCGTCAACGGCACCGCTTACCAGGCTTTCGACAACGAAGCTGTTGAAGCGGCCAACCACCAAAGCATAGCGACCTTTGGGGGCGATGAAGGTACCTTCGATGGTCTTCAGGGTCATTCCGATATTCTCATATTCAAGAGCGAGGCCGCTTGCAAGCGGCCTCGACAGGGGTCTGGACTCGAGCTGGGGGCGTCATTGCCGCCTCAAGTCACTCGGAGGGCACGTATTCTACAACTTCCAGATCGAATCCGGATATCGCGTTGAACTTCATTGGCGAACTCATCAGGCGCATCTTGCGCACCCCGAGGTCGCGCAGGATCTGCGAGCCAGCACCCACGGTGCTGTAGGTGGTCGGTGCCTTGGCCGGTAGGTCGCCGGCGCTTTCGCGGATGTGCGCCAACAGCACGTCGCCGTCCAGCGGGTGGCCCAGCAGCAGGACCACGCCGCTGCCGGCTTCGGCCACGGCCGCCATGGCCGCACGCAGGCTCCAGCGGCCCGGTTGCTTGACCAGCAGCAGGTCGCGCAGCGGGTCCATGTTGTGTACCCGCACCAGGGTCGGCTCTTCAGCGCAGATCTTGCCCAGGGTCAGGGCCATGTGCACGTCGCCCTCCACCGCATCGCGGTAGGTGACCAGGTTGAACTCACCCAGCTCGCTCTCTACCGGTTGCTCGGACACCCGTTGCACGGTGCGCTCGTGAATCATGCGGTAGTGGATCAGGTCGGCGATGGTGCCGATCTTCAGGCCATGCTCGGCAGCAAAGACTTCCAGCTCGGCGCGGCGCGACATGGTGCCGTCGTCGTTCATCACTTCGCAGATCACGCCGCTTGGCTCGAAACCGGCCATGCGCGCCAGGTCGCAGGCCGCTTCGGTGTGGCCGGCACGCGCCAGGGTGCCGCCAGGCTGGGCCATCAGCGGGAAGATGTGGCCAGGGCTGACGATGTCTTCGGCCCTGGCGTCCCGGGCAGCAGCGGCTTGCACGGTGCGCGCGCGGTCGGCGGCGGAGATGCCGGTGGTGACGCCTTCGGCGGCTTCGATCGACACGGTGAACTTGGTGCCGAAGCCCGAGCCGTTGCGCGGCGCCATCAATGGCAGCTTCAGCGTTTCGCAACGCTCACGGGTCATCGGCATGCAGATCAAGCCACGGGCATGCTTGGCCATGAAGTTGATGTGTTCGGGCTGGCAGCACTCGGCGGCCATGATGATGTCGCCTTCGTTCTCGCGGTCTTCGTCATCCATGAGGATGACCATTTTACCCTGGCGGATGTCTTCGACCAGTTCTTCGATGCTGTTGAGCGCCACGCGGCACCCCCTTCTCAATCAGGATTTCAAGAAGCCGTTGGCGGCCAGGAAGCTTTCGGTAATGCCACTGCCCTTGCTCGGTTCGGCGGCCTTGTCACCCAGCAGCAAGCGCTCCAGGTAACGGGCCAGCAGATCGACCTCAAGGTTCACCCGACGCCCTGCGCGGTAGTCGGCCATGATGGTTTCGGACAGGGTGTGCGGGACAATGGTCAGCTCGAACTCGGCGCCATTGACTTCGTTGACCGTCAGGCTGGTGCCGTCGACGGTGATCGAGCCCTTGTGGGCGATGTACTTGGCCAGCTCCTTCGGTGCGCGTACGCGGAACTGGATGGCGCGGGCGTTATCGCTGCGCGAGATGATTTCACCCACCCCGTCGACATGGCCGCTGACCAGGTGCCCGCCAAGGCGGGTGGTAGGGGTCAGGGCTTTTTCCAGGTTGACCTTGCTGCCGCTCTTGAGGTCGATGAAGGCAGTGCGCTTGAGGGTTTCGACGCTGACGTCGGCCCAGAAGCCGTCACCAGGCAGTTCCACGGCGGTCAGGCACACGCCGTTGACGGCGATGCTGTCGCCCAGCTTGACGTCACCCAGGTCCAGCTTGCCGGTTTCGACGTAGACGCGAACGTCGCCGCCCTTGGGGGTCAGGCTGCGGATGCTGCCAATGGATTCGATGATGCCGGTGAACATGGGGTCTTCCTCAAAACGGTTTGCACGGGGCAAGCCCGGCATTATACGCCGGGCGCCGGCAGGGGCACGGCTGTGACCCGCCAGTCATCGCCCACTGCGCGCATTTCGGTAATTTTCAGCCGCGGTGCTTCGCTCATCCGCTCCATTGGCCAGTCCAGCAATGGGCGGGCATGGGAGCCGAGGAAGGTACCAGCGACGAACAACTGGTACTCGTCCACCAGGCCAAGGCGGGCAAAGGCACCGACCAGGCTGGCACCGGCTTCCAGCAGCACTTCGTTGACGCCACGCGCGCCCAGGGCATGCAGCAGCGCCGCCAGGTCGACCTGGCCATTGTCACCCGGCAGGCAGAGCAGTTCGTGGCCGGCAGCGGCATAACCGGGGTCATCTGCGACAGCTGTTACCACCAGGGCCGGCCCGGCCTGGAAGAATGGCGCATCCAGCGGCAGGCGCAGGCGGCCATCGACCAACACGCGCAGTGGTGGGCGGCTGAGGGCCAGGGCGGTGGTTTCGGCATCCAGGCCCAACTCGCTGCCCCGTACGGTCATGCGCGCGTTGTCGGCCAGCACGCTGGCGGCGCTGGTCAGCACCACGCTGGAGCGGGCGCGCAGGCGCTGCACGGCCGAGCGCGCGGCCGGGCCGGTGATCCACTGGCTTTCACCACTGGCCATGGCGGTACGGCCGTCAAGGCTCATGGCCAGCTTGGCGCGCACGTACGGCACGCCATGCTCCATGCGCTTGAGAAAGCCCGGGTTCAGGGCGCGGGCCTCGGCCTCGAGCACACCACTGGCTACTTCGATGCCGGCCTCGGCCAGGCGCCGCAGCCCCCGCCCTGCCACTTGCGGGTTAGGGTCCTGCATGGCCGCTACCACCCGGGCCACACCCGCCTTGACCAGCGCTTCGGCGCACGGGGGCGTGCGGCCATGGTGGCTGCAAGGCTCCAGGGTGACATAGGCACACGCGCCACGGGCGCGTTCCCCGGCCTGGCGCAGGGCATGCACTTCGGCATGGGGCTCACCGGCGCGCACGTGCCAGCCCTCCCCGACCACTTCGCCGTCGCGCACGATCACGCAGCCTACGCGGGGGTTCGGGTGGGTGGTGAACAGGCCTTTGCGCGCCAGCTCCAGCGCACGCGCCATGTAGTGGGCGTCAAGAATCGCGGCTTGGCTGGGCATGTTCACTCTTTGGCCGGCTCGCGGGCCAGGCGGTCGATTTCTTCACGGAACTCGTCGAGGTCCTGGAAGCGCCGGTACACCGAGGCAAAGCGGATGTAGGCCACCTCATCGAGCTTGCGCAGCTCGGCCATGACCATTTCACCCACCACCAGCGACTTGACTTCGCGCTCGCCAGTGGCACGCAGGCGGCTCTTGATGTGCGCCAGCGCCGCTTCCAGGCGCTCGACGCTGACCGGGCGTTTTTCCAGCGCCCGCTGCATGCCGGCACGCAGCTTGTCTTCGTCGAAAGGCTGGCGCGTGCCGTCTTGCTTGATCAGCCGGGGCAGCACCAGCTCGGCGGTTTCGAAGGTGGTGAAGCGCTCGCCACAGGCCACGCATTCGCGGCGGCGGCGCACCTGCTCGCCCTCGGCGACGAGGCGAGAGTCGATGACCTTGGTGTCGTTGGCACCGCAAAAGGGACAGTGCATGGTGGCAGGCAACAAAAAAAGGGAGGGCCATGGTAGCGCATTGCACTGGCAAGACAAGCCAAAGGGGTTAACATCCATGGGAAATCTGCCCGTTAAGGACTCCTCCATGCACTACCGAGCGCTCGTCGTGCTGTGCTGCGCCGCCCTGCTCGCCGCCTGCGGCAGCGACAGGCCGAAGACCGATACCTCCGTTGCGCCGGCACCGGCCCACGTGGCCAAAACCGCCGAAGCGCCCGGCCCGCTTCCGGCCTACCAGCGCGAGTTGAGCGGCACTTTGCTGGAAATCCCGGCCGGCGCCGACGTGGAACTGGCGTTGCTGGTGATCGACGAACGCGACCGCCCGCAACGCCTGCTGGCCAGCAGCAACCTGACCGCTACCGGCCAGGCCCTGCCCTACCAACTGCGCTTCAACCCCGAAGCCTTCCCGGCCGGCGCACGCGTGGAATTGCGTGGCCGCGCCAGCCGCTCCGGCCAGCTGATCATGCACCTGCCGCCGCTGCGCATCACCCAGGCGCAGACCCAGGCCACCGGGCCGCTACGTTTCGAGAAGGCGCCCTGAGTGGCACCGCTCGCCCTGCAGCAGGCACTCAGCGGCCTGATCGGTGAAGCGCGGCTGGTCGTCAGCGAACTGCCCGGCTGCGCCTTGAAACTGTGGCTGATCGACGACCAGAACATGGACCGCGCCTTCAGCAGCGACGAAACCCGGCGCATTCTGGAAGACCCGCCCTACTGGAGCTTCTGCTGGGCCAGTGGCCTGGCCATGGCCCGTTACCTGGCCGAGCGCCCGGAATGGGTGGCCGGCAAGCGGGTGCTGGACTTTGGCGCCGGGTCCGGCATTGCCGGCATCGCTGCCGCCCGCGCGGGTGCCCGGGAGGTGGTGGCCTGCGACCTGGACCCACTGGCCCTGCAAGCCTGCCGCGCGAATGCCGCACTGAACGGTGTGCAACTGGGCTACAGCGACGACTTCTTCGCCGAGGACGACCGCTTCGACCTGATCCTGGTCGCCGACGTGCTGTACGACCGTGCCAACCTGCCGCTTCTGGATACTTTTCTTGGCCGTGGTCGCCAGGCCTTGGTGGCCGACTCGCGGGTACGCGACTTCAGCCACCCGCTCTACCAGCAGCTGGGGGTGCTTGAAGCGCTGACCCTGCCCGACCTGGCCGAGCCGCACGAATTCCGCCGGGTCAGCCTGTACCACGCCAGCCGCGACACCTTATAGTGGTGGTATTCACGAGTTTGCGAGAAGCGCAATGAGCCAAGACACGCCTTACATTTTCGACGCTACCGATGCCACCTTCCAGCAGCTGGTGATCGAGAACTCCTTCCACAAACCGGTGCTGGTGGATTTCTGGGCCGAGTGGTGTGCGCCATGCAAGGCACTGATGCCCTTGCTGGCGAAGATCGCCGAGGGCTACCAGGGCGAACTGCTGCTGGCCAAGATCAACTGCGACGTGGAACAACAGGTGGTCGCCCAGTTCGGCATTCGCAGCCTGCCGACCGTTGTGCTGTTCAAGGACGGCCAGCCGGTGGACGGCTTTGCCGGTGCCCAGCCGGAATCGGCGATCCGCGCCATGCTCGAGCCGCACGTGCAAATGCCTGCCGCACCGCAGGCATCGCCGCTGGAGCAGGCCAAGGCGCTGTTCGCCGAAAGCCGTTTCGCCGAAGCAGAAGCGCTGTTGCAGGCCCTGCTGGGTGAAGACAACAGCAATGCCGAGGCACTGATCCTGTACGCCCGTTGCCTGGCCGAACGTGGCGAACTGGGGGAAGCGCAGGTGGTACTGGACGCGGTCAAGAGCGATGAGCACAAGGCCGCACTGGCCGGCGCCAAGGCCCAACTGACCTTCCTGCGCCAAGCGGCCAGCCTGCCGGAAGTGGCGGAGCTGAAAAGCCGCCTGGCCCAGAACCCGCAAGATGATGAGGCGGCTTACCAGTTGAGCATTCAACAACTGGCGCGCCAGCAGTATGAAGCGGCGCTGGATGGGCTGCTGAAGCTGTTCCAGCGTAACCGTGCTTATGAGAACGGTCTACCGCAGAAAGCCATGCTGCAGGTCTTCGAGTTGCTGGGTGCTGACCACCCGCTGGTCGGGGTTTACCGTCGCAAGCTGTCGGCGGCGCTGTTCTAGCCCAAAAGCATTGCGAGGGCTTCGCCCTCGTTCGCGGGCACGCCCGCTCCCACAGGATACCCACCGAACTCGAGACTGGTGCAATACCTGTGGGAGCGGGCATGCCCGCGAAGAGGCCAGCACAGGCAATACAGGCTTATCCCACCCAGTGATAAACCGGCGCGTCCACGCCGCTTTTCACCTTCACATCACTGCTGTGCCGCAAGCGCACCAGCAATCGCTTGCCCGCCGCCGTGCTCCCCGCCAACCCTTCCAGCCGGTCCAGCAACTGCGGCCCGCTCATTTGCCCGGCAAGGCGCAATACATCACACGCTGCTACCCATTGCCCGTCATCCTGGCGCGGCGCCGCCACGGTTTGTGTTGCTGCGGCCTGCGCTACCACCGGTACATCAATCTGCCGCCCGAACTGCGCCCACTCTTCAGGCTCAAGCTCGATGGTCAGGTCCACCGGCCATTCCCCAATCTGTCCACGAATTCTCACGATGCATTCCTTGAGCAAGGTCGATGGCCCATGCTACCGCAAGATGAAACCTGCACCATGCGGACTGGCAGGACGCAGAAAAGTTGTTATAACATAACCCAATCACCCAGCCCGCCCCGGAGCCTCCCATGCGTCGCCTGTTGCTCGCCCTGCCCTTCGCTTTGCTGCCACTGGCCGTGGCCCATGCCCACGAAGACCATGACCATGACCATGATCACGACCACGCCCATGGCACCTTGGGCGCGCATGAACACGGCGTGGCCAAGCTCAATGTCGTGCTCGAAGGCAACACTCTGGAACTGGAGCTGGACAGCCCCGCCATGAACCTGGTTGGTTTCGAGCACGCTGCCAGCAGCGACGCCGACAAGGCCAAGGTTGCCGCGGTGCGCCAGCAGCTGGAACAACCGTTGAAGCTGTTCGGCCTGGCCTCGGCAGCCGGCTGCAAGGAAGACCAGCAAGCGCTGGAAAGCCCGTTGTTCGGTGACGCCGCCAAAGCGGACGACGACGGTGACGAGCATGAGAAGGGCCACATGCACAGCGATATCAATGCCCACTACCAGCTGACATGCGCCACCCCGGAGAAACTCACCCAGCTGGACCTGGCCCCCCTGTACAAAGCCTTCCCGGCCACGCAAAAAATCAACGTGCAGCTAATCGGCCCCAACGGCCAGAAAGGCGTTGAAACCTCGCCCGCCAAGGCCATGGTCGCGTTCTGAGATGAATCAGGCACTGATTGACCTGCAGGACCTGGTGTTCGCCTGGCCCGGCCAGGCGCCGCTGCTGGACATCCCGGCGTTTCGCCTGCAAGCCGGTGAGGCCCTGTTTCTCAAAGGCCCCAGCGGCAGTGGCAAGACCACCCTGCTGGGCCTGCTGGGCGGGGTGAACCGAGCGGACCAAGGGCGAATCCGGCTGCTTGGCCAGGACCTGGCCGCGCTGGGCCAAGGTGCACGCGACCGGTTCCGCGTCGACCACACCGGCTATATCTTCCAGCAGTTCAACTTGCTGCCCTTCCTGTCGGTTAGGGAGAACGTCGAACTGCCATGCCGCTTTTCCCGCAGCCGGGCGGAACGGGCCATCCAGCGCCATGGCAGTGTCCACCAGGCGGCAGGCGAACTGCTCGCCCACCTGGGGCTGGGCGACCCGGCACTGCTGGCGCGCCGTGCCGACAGCCTGTCGATAGGCCAGCAACAGCGGGTTGCCGCAGCCCGCGCGCTGATCGGTCAACCCGAGTTGGTGATCGCCGACGAGCCGACCTCGGCGCTGGACGCCGACACCCGTGAGGTGTTCATCCGCCTGCTGTTCGATGAGTGCCGGGCCGCTGGTGCCAGCCTGCTGTTCGTCAGCCACGACCAGAGCCTGGCGCCGCTGTTCGATCGCCACCTGTCGCTGGCCGAACTCAACCGTGCCGCCAAGCCCGTGGAGGCCTGATGTACCTGCTCCGCCTTGCCCTGGCCAGCCTGGCCAACCGCCGTTTCACCGCTTTTCTCACGGCCTTTGCCATCGCCCTGTCGGTATGCCTGCTATTGGCCGTGGAGCGGGTGCGGACCGAGGCCCGTGCCAGCTTCGCCAGTACCATCAGCGGTACCGACCTGATCGTGGGCGCGCGCTCCGGTTCGGTGAACCTGCTGCTGTATTCGGTATTCCGGATCGGCAACGCCACCAACAACATCCGCTGGGACAGCTTTCAGCACTACGCCCATGATCCACGGGTGAAGTGGGCGATTCCGATCTCGCTGGGCGACTCGCACCGCGGTTACCGGGTAATGGGCACCACTGCCGACTACTTCGAGCATTACCAGTACGGCCGCAAACAGCACCTGCAGCTGAGCCAGGGCCGCGAATTCGCCAGTGACCCGTTCGAGGTGGTACTGGGTGCCGAAGTGGCCGAGGCACTGCATTACAAGCTGGGGGACAAGCTGGTGCTGGCGCACGGTGTGGCCGCAATCAGCCTGGTCAAGCATGACGACAAACCGTTCACCGTGGTGGGCGTGCTCAAGCGTACCGGCACACCGGTCGACCGCACCCTGCACATCAGCCTGGGCGGCATGGAGGCGATCCATATCGACTGGCACAATGGCGTGCCGGCACGTGGCGCCGGGCGCATCAGCGCCGAGCAAGCACGCAGCATGGACCTGCAACCTGCCGCCATCACGGCGTTCATGCTGGGCCTGAACAACAAGATCGCCACGTTCAGCCTGCAGCGGGAAATCAACGAGTACCGCAACGAACCGCTGCTGGCGATCCTGCCTGGCGTTGCCTTGCAGGAGCTGTGGAGCCTGATGGGCACGGCCGAACAAGCCTTGTTCGTGGTTTCTCTGTTCGTTGTGCTCACGGGCCTGATCGGCATGCTCACGGCCATTCTCACCAGCCTCAACGAACGCCGCCGGGAGATGGCGATCTTGCGTTCCGTAGGGGCCAGGCCGTGGCATATCGCCGGGCTGCTGGTGCTGGAGGCGCTGTCACTGGCGGCAGTCGGCATCGTCGCCGGGCTGGGCTTGCTGTATGCGGGTATCGCCCTGGCACAGGGGTATGTACAGGCTAACTATGGTTTGTACCTGCCGCTGGCGCTGCCGAGCGCTCATGAATGGAGCTTGCTGGCTATCATCCTGGGGGCTGCACTGCTGATGGGCAGCGTGCCAGCGTGGCGCGCCTATCGGCAGTCGTTGGCCGATGGCCTGTCCATACACCTATGAGTGCGCGTAATGATCAAACACCTCACCGCCTGCTTCGCGGGTTCACCCGCGAAGAAGCCGACACTGCGAACGCTGCTGATCCTGCTGCTTGCGGCAGCGATGCCGCTGTGGGCCGCCGAACCCAAGGAGCTCGACTGGCCAGCGCTGATCCCGGAAGGCGCCCCGGTCATTCCACCGCAACTCACCCCCTTGCACGACATGTCGCAATTGAGCAACGCGCTGGCCGCCGAGTCTGCGCCAGCAGCCCGGCAGCAGGCGCCGAACGCGCCGGTGGTGAAAAGCCTCGATGGCCAGCAGGTCAAACTGCCCGGGTATATCGTGCCGCTGGAAGTCAGCGAGGAGGGGCGCACCACCGAGTTTCTGCTGGTGCCTTACTACGGCGCGTGCATCCATGTGCCGCCACCGCCCTCGAACCAGATCGTGCACATTTTCAGCGAAATGGGCGTGCGCGTCGAAGACCTTTATCAACCCTACTGGATCGAGGGAAAGATGCAGGTCAAAGCCTCCAGCAGCGAACTGGCCGATGCCGGCTACCAGATGGAAGCCGACAAAATCTACGCTTATGAGCTGAAGTGAGCGCTATTACCGGTTCATGAAGACGCTTCGTTGAGCTGGGTCAAACATTCTGTTTAGACCCATCCGTACCATTGGACTACTCGATTATTAACGTCCTCTGGGAGCTTCCATGAACAAGTCCTTGCTCGGGGCCGCATTCGCGGCACTGGCCTTCGCCGCCCCTGTTGCCCACGCCCACCAGGCGGGTGATGTCATCGTTCGCGCCGGTGCAATCACCACTGCGCCGAATGAGAGCAGCAGCGACCTGAAATTCGACGGCAACAAGGTTTCGGGCACCAAGGCGACACTGGACAGCGACACCCAACTGGGCCTGGCCTTCGCCTACATGCTCACCGACCACGTTGGCCTGGAGCTGCTGGCGGCTACGCCGTTCAAGCACACCGTAGGCGTAAAAGGCCTGGGTGGCGGGCTGGACGGCAAGCTGGCCGACATCAAGCAACTGCCGCCAACACTGTCGCTGCAGTACTACCCGATGGAACCGAACTCCAAGTTCCAGCCGTATGCCGGCGTCGGTATCAACTACACCCTGTTCTTCGATGAAGACCTCAGCAGCGCCCGCAAGCAGCAGGGCTTCAGTAACCTGAAGCTGCAAGACTCGGTAGGTATCGCCGGCCAGTTGGGCATGGACTACATGCTCACGGACAACCTGCTGGTCAACGCCGCGGTCTGGTATGTGGACATCGACACCAAGGCCAGCGTCAACGGCCCCACCGCGCTGGGCTACAGCAAGACCAAGGTCGACGTGGATGTCGACCCATGGGTGTACATGGTCGGCCTAGGCTACAAGTTCTGACCGGAACACTGCAGGGCGGCTTCGGCCGCCCTTGCGCGTTGCAGCCACAGCCAATAAGCCAGGGCCGCCGCGCTGATGGCCAGGCCCGGCCAGCAACACCGTCTGGTTGGTGACATGCACCGCCTGCTCGGCAAAATCCAGCATCAGCACGCCGAGGACAAAGGCCATCACGGATTGCCCGAGCATGGCCGTGGGCAGCCATGAAAGCGTCAGCAGCAACAGCGCCAGGAGGTGCTGGGTGATTGCTGGGCGCTGATGATCCTTCGCGATGCTTTTGATGGCCTGCGTCGCTTCAGTGAGTTTCAGAAGAATCTGGGGCTGGCGAAGACCATCCTCGCCTCACGGCTCAAGTGGCTGGTGGAAAGCGGTTTGCTGGAACCGTTACAGGTGAGAAGCCTGGATGGGCGGATGTTGAACCCCGAGGACTGCGTGCGCAAGGTGGTGCGCCATGGCTGATCCCGGGGCTGCTGCGCAGCCCTGTCGCGACACAAGGCCGCTTGTGTCTTGAGAGAGGGATCTGGTGTTGCCTCAGCCGAAGAGGGTGTAGATCAACAGCCAAAATGCAGGACTCGAAGATCACACGGTTCCTGTGGGAGCGGGCGTGAACTGGCCTAATGATTTTG
>NZ_DKJF01000019.1:0-6353 GCF_002454615.1 Pseudomonas sp. UBA6699 | reverse complement strand
CATCTGGCACAGGGGTTACTGGCCCGAAACAAACGTAGGAGCGAGCTCAGCTCGCGATGCGCCGCGCGGGCGGCGCTCGCTCTAATAGGCGCTGCATACCTTGTGGCAAACACCTGTCTGCCCTGATGCGATCCCCGTGGGAGTTGGCTTGCCGACGATGGTTCGCAAAGCGGCCCCAAGGCCTCAGCCCTTGTTACCGACCAGGCTGTCGACCGCCGGCACGCGCGTGTCGCTCTCCATCTGCGCATCGTGTTCCAGCTGGTGGCTGAAGCGCTCCAGCGAGGCATTGGCCGGCTGTGAATCGCTGGCAAACACCGGCGGGCTGAGCAGGTACGCCGACAACAACTGGCTCAGGGCCGCCAGGCTGTCGATGTGCGTCCGCTCATAGCCGTGGGTGGCATCGCAGCCGAACGCCACCAGCGCGGTGCGAATGTCGTGTCCGGCCGTTACCGCCGAATGGGCGTCACTGAAGTAGTAGCGGAACAGGTCGCGGCGTACGGGCAGGTCGTGGTCGCCGGCCAGTTTCAGCAAGTGCCGCGACAGGTGGTAATCGTAGGGGCCCGACGAGTCCTGCATGGCCACGCTCACGGCGTGCTCGCTGGAGGCTTGCCCCGGCGCCACCGGCGCAATGTCGATACCGACGAACTCGCTGACGTCCCAAGGCAGGGCACCCGCTGCGCCCGACCCGGTTTCCTCGGTAATGGTGAACAGCGGGTGGCAGTCGATCAGCGGTTGTTGGCCGCTCTCCACCACTGCCTTGAGCGCGGTGAGCAGCGCCGCGACACCGGCCTTGTCATCCAGGTGACGGGCGCTGATGTGGCCGCTGTCTGTGAACTCGGGCAGTGGGTCGAAGGCCACGAAGTCACCAATGCTCACCCCCAGCGCCTCGCAATCGGCGCGGGTGGCGCAATAGGCGTCCAGGCGGACTTCCACGTGTTCCCAGCTCACCGGCATCTGGTCGATGGCGGTATTGAAGGCGTGCCCACTGGCCATCAGCGGCAGTACGCTGCCGCGGAACACGCCGGTGTCGGTGAACACACTGACCCTGCTGCCCTCGGCGAAGCGGCTGGACCAGCAGCCAACCGGCGCCAGGGCCAGCCGGCCGTTGTCCTGCAGTTGGCGCACGCTGGCGCCGATGGTATCGAGGTGCGCGGATACGGCGCGGTCGGGCGAGGTTTGCCGGCCCTTCAAGGTCGCGCGAATGGTGCCGCGACGGGTCAGCTCGAAGGGGATGCCCAGTTCGTCCAGGCGTTCGGCCACGTAGCGCACGATGGTGTCGGTGAAACCGGTCGGGCTGGGGATGGCCAGCATCTCCAGCAGCACGCGCTTGAGGTATTCGAGATCGGGTTCGGGATGTCGCTCGGACATGGTTGAATACTCCTTGCTCCTGTGCCGGCCTTTTCGCGAGTGAACCCGCGAAGAGCCCGGCACTGGTTTACGCCAAAGGCCGGCTATGCGGGAACAGCAGGTCGATGAAACGCTCGGCCGTTGGCTGCGGTTCGTGGTTTGCCAAGCCGGCGCGCTCGTTGGCTTCGATGATCACGTACTCGGGCTGTTCGGCATCACGCACCATGAAGTCCAGCCCGACCACCGGTATTTCCAGCGCCCGCGCAGCGCGCACGGCTGCGTCGGCCAGCACCGGGTGCAGGCGGGCGGTAACGTCTTCCAGGGTGCCGCCGGTGTGCAGGTTGGCGGTGCGCCGCACGGCCAGGCGCTGGCCGGGTGGCAGCACGTCGTCGTAACCCACGCCAGCAGCGCGCAGGGTACGTTCGGTTTCTTCATCCAGCGGGATACGGCTTTCACCCGCCGTAGCGGCCTGGCGACGACGGCTTTGGGCCTCGATCAACTGGCGCACACTGTGCTTGCCGTCACCCAGCACCTGGGCCGGGTGGCGAACGGCGGCCGCCACCACTTCATAGCCGATCACCACGATGCGCAGGTCGAGGCCGGCATGGAAGCTTTCCAGCAACACCCGGCTATCGAACTGGCGGGCATGGCCGACCGCCTGGGTCACGTCGTCGATGCAGGTCAGGTTTACCGCTACGCCCTGGCCTTGTTCGCCGTCAACGGGCTTGACCACCACCGCGCCATGCTCGTCGAGAAAGGCCAGGTTATCGTCGGCATTACCGGCCAATTGTTGCGCCGGCACCTGCAGCCCGGCAGTGCGCAGGGCATGCTGGGTCAGGCGCTTGTCCTGGCACAGGGTCATGGTCACGGCGCTGGTCAGGTCGCTGAGCGACTCTCGGCAGCGGATGCGCCGGCCGCCCAGGCTGAGGGTGAACAGCCCGCCGGCGGCGTCATCCACCTGTACCTCGATGCCGCGGCGCAATGCCTCGTCGACGATGATGCGTGCATAGGGGTTGAGGTCGGCCTGTGGGCCGGGGCCGAGGAACAGTTGCTCGTTGATGCCGTTCTTGCGCTTGACGGCGAAGGTGGGCAGGTTGCGAAAGCCGAGCTTCTGGTACAGGCGCTTGGCCTGGCGGTTGTCGTGCAGCACCGACAGGTCGAGATAGGCCAGGCCACGGCTCATGAAGTGCTCGATGAGGTGGCGCACCAGCACTTCACCCACGCCGGGGCGGGTGCAGTGCGGGTCGACTGCCAGGCACCACAGGCTGCTGCCGTTCTCGGGGTCATCGAAAGCCTTGGCATGGTTCAGGCCCATGACGCTGCCGATCACCGCGCCGCTGTCTTCGTCTTCAGCCAGCCAGTAGACCGGGCCGCCCAGGTGCCGAGGGGTGAGCAAGTCGGCATCGACCGGCAGCATCCCGCGCACCTGATACAAGGTGTTGATGGCCTGCCAGTCAGCCGGGTTCTGCGCCCGCCGCACGCGAAAGCCGCGGAATACCCGCTGGGCTGGCCGGTAATCGGTGAACCACAGGCGCAGGGTGTCGGATGGGTCGAGGAACAACTGTTGTGGCGCCTGCGCCAGCACCTGCTGTGGTGCTGCCACATACAGCGCGATATCGCGTTCGCCTGGGCATTCGCCCAACAGGTCGTCGGCCAGGTCGGCCGGCTCGGCATAGGTGTGGCCAATCAGCAGCCGGCCCCAGCCGCAGTGCACGGCACGCGGCTGTTGGTGGGGCTGGCTGCCGTCGCCGGCCAGGCGCGCCTGCAGGCGCTCGTAGGACGGCGCCTGGCCACGCAGCAGGCGCTGACCGTAGGCGATTTCGTGGGGTTTCATCGGTCAGAGTCCTTGTTCGCTCAGCCACAGGTTCAATGCTGCCAGTTGCCACAGCTTGGAACCGCGCAGTGGCGTCAATTGGCCGTGCGGGTTGCTAAGCAGGCGGTCGAGCATGGCTGGGTTGAACAGCCCACGGTCCTGGCTGGGGTCGGTCAGCAGCTCGCGTACCCAACCCAGTGTGGCGCCTTCCAGGTGCTTCAGGCCCGGTACCGGGAAGTAGCCCTTCTTGCGGTCGATCACTTCATGCGGGATCACCCGCCGTGCGGCTTGCTTGAGCACCTGTTTACCGCCGTCTGGCAGCTTGAAGCGCGCCGGAACGCGTGCCGACAGCTCTACCAGGCGGTAGTCGAGGAACGGGGTGCGTGCTTCCAGGCCCCAGGCCATGGTCATGTTGTCGACCCGTTTGACGGGGTCGTCGACCAGCATCACGGTGCTGTCCAGGCGCAAGGCCTTGTCCACCGCCTGCGGCGCGCCGGGGCGCGCGAAATGCTCGCGCACGAAATCGCCAGCGGCATCGGTATCCAGCAACCATGGCGCCTGTACGGTATCGCGGTACTCGTCGTGGCTGCGGTCGAAGAAGGCGTTGCGGTATGCCGCGTAGGCATCGTCGGCGCCGTCCACCTGCGGGTACCAGTGGTAGCCGGCGAACAGTTCGTCGGCGCCCTGGCCGCTTTGCACGCCCTTGCAATGCTTGGCCACTTCCCGCGACAGCAGGTAGAAGGCGATGCAGTCGTGGCTGACCATCGGCTCGCTCATGGCGCGGAAGGCGGCAGGCAGCTGGTCGATGATTTCGTGCTCGGCAATGCGCAACTGGTGGTGGCGCGTGCCGTAGTGCCTGGCGATCAGGTCGGAGTACTGGAACTCGTCGCCGCGCTCGCCGCCGGCATCTTCAAAGCCGATGGAGAAGGTCGACAGGTCGTCCACACCGACTTCGCGCAGCAGGCCGACCAGCAGGCTGGAGTCGACACCGCCGGACAGCAGCACGCCCACGTCCACGGCGGCACGCTGGCGGATGGCCACGGCTTCGCGGGTCGCGTCCAGTACGCGGGTGGTCCAGCCTTCCAGGTCCAGCTCACGCTCATCGGCGTTGGGCCCGTATTGCAGTTGCCACCAGGTCTGGCGCTCGATTTCGCCGTGGCGGTCGATACGCATCCAGGTGCCGGGTTCCAGCTTTTGCACGTTCGCCAGCAAGGTGCGCGGTGCCGGCACCACGGCATGGAAGTTGAGGTAGTGGTTGAGCGCCACCGGGTCGAGCATCGGGTCGATGTCGCCGCCCTTGAGCAGCGCTGGCAGGGTCGAGGCAAAACGCAGCCGCTCGCCGTTGCGTGACAGGTACAGCGGCTTGACGCCCAGGCGGTCGCGGGCCAGGAACAGGCGTTGGTTATCGCGTTCCCAGATGGCCAGGGCGAACATGCCGTTGAGTTTCGGCAGTAGCGCCGCACCCCAGGCGTGGTAGCCCTTGAGCAGCACTTCGGTGTCGCCGTCCGACCAGAACTGGTAGCCCAGGGCCTGCAGCTCCTGGCGCAACTCGGGGAAATTGTAGATGGCACCGTTGAACGCCAGGGACAGGCCCAGGGTGTTGTCGACCATGGGCTGCGCCGAGCCGTCGGACAGGTCCATGATTTTCAGGCGGCGGTGGCCGAGGGCTATGGGGCCCTGGCTATGGAAGCCCCAGGCATCCGGGCCGCGTGGCGCCAGGTGATGGGTAATGCGCTCTACCGCAGCCAGGTCGGCTGGGCGTGGCGCTTGGCCGATGGGGGTGAAACGTAACTCTCCTGCTAATCCGCACATAAGTCCTTACCGGTTTTTCCGTTGGGGAGGTGATGCCCCGGATTAGGGCACCTTAAGGAACTGACCCATGTGCTTTATGAGAGTTTTAGAACAATCTGTTATATGCGGCTGCGGCCTGCGACGCTTTTCTGCCCAATTGCGACACCGGTTTTGCCTTGCCGGAACGGCCCGGTGTCGCGATTGGGCTGCACCGCAGCCCCCGGTTCCATCACTTGCCCCGTATCAGCCTGCGCAGGGCAAACCGGTTAGGATGGCAAGCCTGCGCCACCCCTTGAGGCACCGGCAGCGGCTCCCCGCACACCCACGCCGCTAGCAGTTCCCCACTCAACGGCGCGGTGATCAACCCGCGCGAGCCATGCCCGCTGTTCACATACAGCCCGCCCAGCCAGGGGCAAGGGGCTTGCGGCACCTGTCGCGCATCACGCGCCAGTACCGCGTAGGTGTCGGCAAACGCCTGTGCATCGGCCAGCGGCCCGACAATCGGTAGGTAATCCGGGCTGGTGCAGCGGAATGCGGCCCGCCCTTGCAGGTGCTCAGGGTTCAGCGTTGCCACGCCCAGGCGTTGTGCCAGGTCGGTCGATATCTCGTCCAGCAACGCCAGGTTGCCCTGGTGTTCGGCCACCGTCGGCGCCAGGTTGTCACTGTTGAAATCAAAGCTCGCGCCCAAGGTATGTTCATCACCACGCGGCGGTGCCACGTAGCCCTCGGCGCACACCACGGTGCGCAGTGCGCGGCTGCCGACGGTGGCCGGCAAGCGGGTGATCTGGCCGCGGATGCGCTTGAGCGGCAACCCGGCACAGGCGTCGAAGCGGCGGACCTCGGCGGCTGCGGCCAGAATCACCACCGGCGCGCTGGCCAGCAGGCGCTCGCCGGCCCAGGCTTGCCACTGGTCAGCCACTTTCCGCAGCTCGATGACTTCCTGGTGGGTCACCAGCCGGATACCAGGGTGCTGCAACTGCTGCTGGCACAGGGCAGGCGGGTGGACCCAGCCGCCTTCGGGGTAGAACAGCCCGCCAGCCGGCAGGGCGACGCCGGCGACGGCTTCGGCCTCGGTACGTTGCAGCGCGTGCAGCAGGCCGTGGTCGAACGCGCCAGCCAGTTTGCCCTGGCGCTCGGCTTCCTTGGCGTCGAACGCCAGTTGCAGCACGCCGCAGGCATCCCAGTCCTGGCCCCGTTGCAGGCGTTCGAGCTGGCGCCGGGTGTAGCCGAAGCCGGACAGGATCAGCTGCGACAACGCCGTGCCATGGGCGGACAGCTTGAGGTACAGCACCCCCTGCGGGTTGCCCGAGGCTTCCTGCGCGGCGGCGGCATGGCGTTCCAGCACGGTCACCTGCCAGCCACGCCGGGCCAGGCTGGCCGCGCTGGCGCTGCCGGCGAGCCC
>NZ_DKJF01000093.1:0-13676 GCF_002454615.1 Pseudomonas sp. UBA6699 | reverse complement strand
TAGAAAACCAGGGGCGATTCAAACTTGAGGTTTCTGTTTACGATCCGCGGCGCTGATTCCTCACTCAACAAATGAGGTAGGCTGTACATGAGGTATAGCATTGATTATCAGCAGGTTTCGCAAGGACAATCCGATGCCAGCATTGATGCCTGTCCAGCTGACATTGTCTTCAACAGCGACCATGGCCTAGCTCTTATCCCGTGCGTTGGCGATGTTATCAACCTCCCCTCTACGGCGGTCAAAGAAGGGGTTTGCGGCATCGTTAGATCAAGGATTTTCAATTATCTCAGAGGTCCTGAAGAGCTGTACTGTCACGTCAATATTCTCGTTGAGGAGGCGGACATCAATTTCGAAAGTCTCATCTCGGAATACATGCGCAATCAGTCACGTGCTCGCTCGCCTTCTTCATAAAGTCGAAGGCGGGCCAGTCCATTAATGGTTGTGTATGGGTGAGGGTTCAGCAGAGCGAGCGCCTACTGAGCACCAGAGATGAATAGTCACAGCCTAGTGGTTTAACGCGGTACTGCTGGTGTACGCAGGGCCGGACTCATTGTTTTTTGAATGGCGCATTGCAGCACATAGAAATATAAAACCCCGGAAGCAAATACGATTGCGGACAGATAAGCAAACTCAGAGTCTAAAACCCCGGAAACCATATACAATTTAATCGTGATAGAACCCATAATAATTCCGGTACAGTACATGACGCCTGTGAACTGATTGCCCAAAAAACTCAGTATGCCGCTGAAGGCATTGTTCGCACTCAACAGCATTGCTTTCAGTATCGTCCAGCCGAGAACTGGCAGAAAAGCCTTGATCATGAAGGCGAATAACATCGACGATGCAAACAGTTTTATCGGGGTTTCTGCCCACGGCTTGATGGTGCCGTCTACTTCAACGCCGGTATACAAGATGATATTCAGAATAATCGCCATAAGGGTGCATATGCCGAGGCGTATCATTTCCCGCTTAAGCGGGGCCATCATTATCACTGCGTGAATCTTGTTTCCAAAGTATCGTTTTAGTCCTTGGATCGACATTTTTCTTCCTATGCTCTCGGGTATGACGCTGTTGTAGCGTTGTATGACGGTCATGCTTTTACCCGAAGAGAGGTGACGCTTCAACGGTCCTGAATTGCGCAGGGGATCTCATGTCCTTCCCCTGGCTGGGTAGCTTGCTGAGAAATTCTCATCTACCTGCGTGGCAACGATGCGGCCACCCCGCCGCCGTCAGAGCTCTGGAGGACTGGCTGCTGTCAGCAACTCATCGAGTGACGGAACCTTAGCGTTTGCACTGAGGACGAGTGTTCTGGATCGGAGTATGGATACATCAAAGAAAGATTCGCACTCGACTCTTCCGTTTACTTCTCTCCAGTGGGTGACTTCTGGTATCAACTCATTAGGCACCGGGTATAGTGCCATAGGGTTATGGAATACCTCCACTTCAGCAGACCACGGCTCGTAGCCATATTGCGGCCAGAGCTGACCGTAGTCGCTGGACGCTACATCCAACAGAAATGGGATACCTCGTGATGCTCCCGGAGAACGGTCGAAAAACTCACCAAACCGCAAGTATCGGTACCCGTCTAGATGAGCTCCACCTGAGATCGGCACTCGGCTGAGCTTTGGCACTGTGCAGGCATTGGTGAAAATGACCGCTGAAAGATGGGCATTTTCCATTAGCGTAAATAGGCCGTTGGGGCGCCCTGATAGCAGAGATGTCTCTTCCTCCACAGTTATCAGGTGCGTACCACGATGCGCAGATGAGTGAACTGCAAAGCCATAGAGATAGCTGATGAGCGACTCCCTGCTCCACAGCATTGAACTGGGCGCATGGAAATCGGCTAAGGCCAGAATGAGCGGCTTACCCTCCACGTGCGGTAGGGATTCGTAACGCTTGTCCAATTTGTTTTGGATGGTCCTCGCAAACCTTTCTGCAGCCGCTCCTAAGAAACGCTCATGTCGGTCAGCGGGTGGGGGGACCGGCGAGGCGCCAAAATGCTCATACCGCTCTTCCGGGTTGGCTGTCACTGCTTCAACCCAGGCCTCATCTCCCAGCCTATTCTCGATGTGAAAATCGGGTGATTCTTTAGGCTGGGTGACCAAGAGTCCCTGTTCACGAAAAATCGCTAATAGGTGGGCTTCCCAGAGGCGGGTGTGAAAATTCTCAGTCTGGCAATCGGGAACCCAATTTCTGTCTGGGGATGGCAGTGCGAGATACAGTTGATTCAGCGCCCACGCCCCAATACGGCGGCTTGGATCAAATAGTGATTTGAACACCACGCTTGGTGTGCGCTTACCCATTCTGCTTAGAGGAGCACGTCGTCGTTCACCTGAAGGGAGTGGAAGCGGATGGGCTTGGGTATAGAGAAAATGGCTGATTGAGGCGCGGGCTTCAGACTCGCCAGTGGTGCGCTCACTATGGCTGAGGAGCACCCACACGCTATCGACACGACGCCGCAAGGTGACAATTCCGAAGCTGCCGGCATGGATATTTCGGGTTAGAGCGGCACAAGAAATTCCGTCCTCACTAAGCCATGCCCCTACTGGCGGGCTGTCCCCAAACCCCAACCCTCGTGGAAGCGACAAAGCGATTAGATCGAACATCGGCGCAGCAATTTCTTTCATTCGCTGATCTCGGCAGCCGTCAAAATGCATTCCATCAATGCCTCGGAGCGTGCCCGCCGGCGATGGCATCGGTGGAGGTACCTATTGAAGAAGGGGGCCTTGTTCCACCAGGACATCTCGGTTGGTGAAGATGGTCTCAATGGTTGCAGCCTCGGCAGCCACATGAGTCTTTCGCGTGATCTCTTCAAGGGCCAGTTCGAGCCGGTAGTCTTGGAAATACTCGTACAGCTTTTCAGAGCTCTCGGATATCTCCTCCCCACCATTCTTCGCGAACAAGATGTGGATGATCGCTGCGAGTGGGAGAGAGATGTCGAGATCCTTCTCTTCTGCATCTGAATCCGAGTTCAAACCGTCGAAATACCTCTCCAGATGACTCTGGAGCTCCTCAAGCCAGAACTGAGATAGGTTGCTTGGAAGGGAGCTTTCAGGCCCGGTCAGAAGGACTTCATCTCTGAATAGAGCCAGCAGATTGGGGTTTGCCATGGAGGACCTCACGATTAGATTTGAGAGCAACTGGTCAGCATAGTCCACCTCAAGATGACCACCTCCTTGACGCCCATCCTGGTGCTCCTGAGCATCAGACGAGTGAATCGCCCCGAAACCTGTAGATACAAAATGACCGCTTCTCGCCGTTAGCTGCCTTTCTTGAAGGACAGCTTTGGGTCGATAGCGGCCTTCGTGGAGGTTGGTGTCTACGGGGTCGGTTTAGTCAATCTGAATCTCCGGTTTCACCTCCGTGAGGCCGGCCATCGTCATGCATCAGATCTTGATTGACACGCGTGCCGCTTTGGATAGCCTTGCAATTGAGGGCTGCAACTGCGCATTTGTCGGGCCTGGGTACCAGCATGAGCCCCCCGCAATTTTGGCAGCAGAGGAAGCTGGTTCCTCTGAAGTAGTGACGGCGGGCATTGCCAGTCGGATTCTGAACCCAAGGTCGCCAGACTAGGAGCTAAAGGATCGCTGCGACTACTCCTCATCCCTTACCGAAAAGTCACGCGTCGGTCGTAAACGGCCCTTTCCAGGCCAATCAACTTTTGTGATTGGTGAGTAGGGATTTCTCGGCTTTTCTGTGAAAAGCACCCCTTCATTTCACAAAAAAAATGGCGAAGATTCCAATTTCACGGGGTCTGGCCTATCACCTATTTTGTGAACCTACAGCCGGGTTCAAAGTCTGACACCTACCGGTCACCAAAAAAAACCGCTACTGCGTAATGCCTGTCAGTTAAGCGTTACTGGGGCTGCTTTGCAGCCCTTCGCGGGCAAGCCCGCTCCCACATGTTTGGCGCTGAACTCAAGAAATGCGCGATCCCCTGTGGGAGCGGGCGTGCCCGCGAAGGGTCGCACAGCGGCCCCAAATTACTTAACTGACAGGCATTTCACTACTGCGGGTTTTTTGCGAAGCGTTCGAGGCAGGCACCACATGGTGATCGAACATGCCCGAGCACATCCTGGCGCGTAGTTCAGCCCCAGTTGCTAACTGAACAGCGTGTTCCCACACATCAGTAGCCGCTGAGAATATTGACGATCACTCCGCTGGCGATGGCGACCAGTACGTAGTCACCGTTCACGTACAACCAGCGGTGATCGCGCGGAGGTGCATACAGGTGCCGCGCCTTCCAGTCGGTTACCCAGTAACGGTCACCACGGTAATGCGGGTCTACCACATGGCCGCGGCGCCACTGCTGGTGGGGTACCGGCATACCTTTTTGCGGGTGGAAGTTCGGGTCGCGATAAGCAGGCCCGCGGCCATTGTCGTGGCGGCCCTGCGGCTGAGCGTGGGGCGGGTTGCCTGGGTGCCCTGGGCCGCCATCATGACGGTCAGGTGGACCAGGCTGCGCGAAGCTTGCCAGAGGTGCGCTGAGCATCAGCGCCGCGCACATCATGGTCAGGGTCTTTTTCATCGTTGCGGTCCTCTGTGTATTAACGCCCGGCTGAATCTTTCAGTTACCGGGTACGGTTAACCAATCAGACCATGAACCAGGTCGTTTAATGTCAGGACAGCGGTAAAGGTCCGGTAAAGGTGGCCTGGCGAAAACACGAAGCTAGCGCAGCCCAAGCGCTTTCAAGCGACGGTACAACGTGCGTTCGCTCATGCCCAAATGAAGCGCCAGCTCACTGCGCGAACCTTTGAACTGTTCCAGAGCCTGGGCCAGTTCACCGAGGTCACGGCGCTTTGCGCCACGGCTCACCGGCGTTTGCGCGCCGATGTCCTCGGGCAGGTGCTCCGGCCTGATCACCCCATCATCAGCGAACAACCGCGCCCGTTCCAGAACATTGCGCAGCTCGCGGATGTTGCCCGGGAACGGATGCAAGGCAAGGCGCTGCAAGGCATCGTCACTCAAGCTGGGGACCGATGTGCCCGCCATGCGTTGCAGCAGGCTCTGCGCCAGCAAGGGAAGGTCCTCTACCCGCTCACGCAGTGCCGGCAGGCGAATCGGGAAGCCGCTGATGCGGTAGTACAGGTCTTCACGGAAGCTGCCATCGGCAACCATTTGCCTGAGGGGTTTGTGCGTGGCCGACACCAGGCGGAAATCCGAATGCACTGTGCGCAGGCTGCCTACCGGGCGGAAGCTGCCAGACTCGATCAGGCGCAACAGCTTCACCTGCATCGCCAGCGGCACTTCACCAATTTCATCAAGGAACAGCGTGCCGCCATGGGCGGCTTCGGCCAGGCCGATCTTGCGCTGGTTGGCACCGGTGAACGCGCCTTTTTCGTACCCGAACAGTTCGCTCTCGAACAATGACTCGGTCAAGCCGGTGCAGTCCACCACCACCAGTGGGCCGTTTGCCCTGGCGCTACCCATGTGCAGCGCACGGGCGAACAGCTCCTTGCCGGTGCCTGACTCACCTTGCAGCAAGACAGGGATCTGCGCTGGCGCCGCGCGTTGCAGGCTGGCCAGGGCTGCCTTGAAGGCCGGCGCACGGCCGACCAGCCCTTGCTCTTGCGGCTGGGCCGAGGCCAGGGTGATGGTGGTCAAGCGTTCGACAAAGGCTACCACCGTACCCTGTTCGTCCAGGATCGGCCGCAGCTCTACATCCACGTGCTCGGGCCCACGTGGCGTGTGGTGAATGTGCAACACACGCTCCGCGACCTTGCTGTCCCAGGCTTTGCGCATCGGGCAATGTTCGCCAGCCTGGTCGCATGGCACGGCATAGTGGTGCGACACCCTGTGGCACTTTTCCCCTAGGGGTGCTTGTTCGTGCTGGCCGAACTGGCGGCGATACGCAGCATTGGCTGCCAGGATGTTGTAGTCGGTGTCCAGCACGATGGTCGGCAGGGCATCGTGCTCGAGGTAGGAAACCAGCGCCAGGATAAACGGATGGGTTTCAGGCATGACAGCACCGTTCGGATGATGGATGCAGGGTAACAAGGACTGCCAAACACTGCCATTGGCTGACAGTCGACTGCCAATCATGCTGCCAATTCAGCCAGGTGCTGTCAGCACTGCCTCGGTTTCGTTGGGCCCGGCACGATAAAGAGCCTGGCATGCATCTTGATATACCTCCTGTCACTGCCTACGCGTTGAATAGACGCGGCGGATAACTGGAGACGTGATGATCATCGGCAACAACCTTCACGTGGACGCCTTTTACGATGAGGCGACCTCGACCATCAGCTACCTGGTCATGGACTGTGAAACCCGGCAGTGCGCGTTGATCGACAGCGTGCTGGATTACGACCCCAAGGCCGGGCGCACCTGTACTGCCTCAGCAGATCGGCTGGTCGAGCGCGTGGCTGAATTGCACGCCAGCGTGCGCTGGATACTTGAAACACATGTGCATGCCGACCACCTATCGGCAGCGGCCTACCTGAAGGAGAAGCTTGGCGGCCATACCGCCATTGGTGCGCACATCACCCAGGTGCAGAAGGTTTCTGGCAGCCTGTTCAACGCCGAGCGTGGCTTTGCCCGTGATGGCAGCCAATTCGATGTGCTGTTCGAAGACGAAGAAGGTTTCCGCATCGGCAACCTGCATGCGCGTGCATTGCACACCCCTGGGCACACGCCTGCATGCATGAGCTTCATGATCGAGGATGCGGGTGAGACCGCGGTGTTCGTCGGCGACACCTTGTTCATGCCTGACTACGGTACTGCCCGTTGCGATTTCCCCGGCGCCGACGCCCGTACGCTGTACCGCTCGATCCGGCGCTTGCTGGCGTTCCCCGACCAGACCCGCCTGTTCATGTGCCACGACTACCTGCCAGGTGGTCGCGAAATGCAGTACGTCACCACCGTTGCCGAGCAGCGCGCCAGCAATATCCACATCCACCAGGGTATCGACGAGGACAGCTTCGTCGCCATGCGTGAGGCCCGCGACAAAACCCTCGACATGCCCGTGCTGATCTTGCCGTCGGTGCAGGTGAACATGCGCAGTGGCCACTTCCCGGAGCCGGAAGCCAACGGCGTCAGTTATTTGAAGATCCCGCTGAACAAGCTGTAAGCGCCCTGCCCTATAACCAGATTTCCAGGATTTATTGCCATGCCTGCCTTGTCGTCCACTACCCATACCGACCACCACACAGTGGTCATCGTCGGTGCCGGTGCCGCCGGGATCGCCACTGCATCCAGCCTGATCAGCCGCGACGCGTCCCTGGATGTGGCCTTGATCGACCCCGCCGAGGTGCACTACTACCAACCTGGCTGGACCATGGTCGGCGCTGGTGTTTTCAACGCGGCGAGCACTGCCCGCACCATGGCTTCGACGATTCCGCGCGGGGTGCGCTGGGTAAAGGCGCGCGTCCAGGGTTTCGACCCGGTGCGCCAGTTGGTCATGCTCGAGGATGGCCGGGCCATCGGCTATGAACAACTGGTGGTTTGCCCTGGCCTGAAGCTCGATTGGGCGGCCATTGATGGGCTCAGCGAGACCTTGGGCCGTAACGGGGTCACCTCCAATTACCGCTACGACCTGGCGCCCTATACCTGGGAGCTGGTGCAAAAGCTCAAGCACGGCCGTGCCCTGTTCAGCCAGCCGCCGATGCCGATCAAGTGCGCCGGCGCGCCACAGAAGGCGCTGTACCTGTCATGTGACCATTGGCTACGCCACGGTGACCTGGGCGCGATCAAAGCCAGCTTCTTCAATGCCGGCGCAGTCTTGTTCGGTGTGGCCGACTACGTGCCTGCCTTGATGCAGTACATCGAAAAATATGCCGTGGACCTGAATTTCAGCCATCGGCTGGTCGCCGTGGACGGCCCCAACAAACGTGCCACCTTTGTGGGTAGCCTGCCCGATGGCAGCAGCGAAACCCACGTCAAGGCCTTCGACATGCTGCATGTGGTTCCGCCGCAAGTCGCGCCCGACTTCATCCGTGAAAGCCCATTGGCCGACAGTGCCGGCTGGGTCGATGTAGACCCGCACACCCTGCGCCATCGCCAGTACAGCACTGTTCACGCCTTGGGCGATGTGGCCAACACCAGCAACGCCAAGACCGCTGCAGCGGCCCGCAAGCAGGCTCCGGTAGTGGCCAATAATGTGCTGGTAGCGCAGGGGCGGTTGCAGACACTGGCCCAGTACGACGGTTACGGCTCATGCCCGCTCACGGTCGAGCGCGGCAAGATCGTGCTGGCCGAGTTCACCTATGGTGGCAAGCTGGCGCCCAGCTTCCCCAACTGGTTGCTCGACGGTCGCAAGCCGACCCGCCTGGCTTGGCTGCTCAAGGCGCAGGCCCTGCCGCCGCTGTACTGGCAAGCCATGCTCAAGGGTCGGGAATGGCTGGCGCGGCCACAACCGTTGGTAGCAGAGGGCGGGCAGTGATCGAAACGCAACTGCTTGGCGCAGCCCTGGGGGCCATCATCGGCGCCGTGCTGGCATTGACGGGCGCCGGTGGAGGCATTCTTGCCGTGCCCCTGTTGGTGTTCGGCCTTGGCCTTTCGATGGTCGAAGCGGCACCGGTCGGCTTGTTGGCGGTAGGCCTGGCGGCAGCCGTGGGCGCGGTACTGGGTTTGCGTCGCGGCCTGGTGCGCTATCGGGCGGCACTGTTCATCGCCTTGATCGGGATGGCGGCAGCGCCACTGGGGTTGATGCTGGCGCACCGTTTGCCCAATACGCCGTTGCAACTGGTGTTCGCCGCTGTGCTCACCTACGCCTGCCTGCGTATCTGGCGCAAGGCGGCCAGGGAGCTGCGTGGCGAAGCCAACGATGCGCATCGCTTCATCGAGCCCTGTGTGCTGAACCCGCTGCAGGGCCGCTTGCGCTGGACCCTGCCCTGCGCTCGCGCCCTGGCATTCACCGGCGCGCTGTCCGGCTTGCTGTCTGGCCTGCTCGGTGTGGGGGGCGGGTTCGTGATCATTCCGGCGCTCAACCGCTATACCAACCTGCGCATGGCCACGATCGTCTCCACGTCGCTGGCGGTGATTGCCTTGGTGTCTGCCGGCAGTGTGATCAGTGCCAGCCTTGCAGGTGTCCTGCATTGGCAAGTGGGTGGCCCGTTCGCTGTCGGCGCCGTGCTTGGTTTGCTGCTGGCGCGCCCCCTGGCGGCCAGGTTGGCCGGCCCACGGCTGCAGCAGATGTTTGCCGTGGCAGGTTGCGCCGCTGCCCTGCTGCTGGCCAGCAAGGCATTACTGAGCTAACAGCTCGCCCTGTTGCTCTGCGCACAGCGCCAGCAGGTAATCCCATACGACCCGCAGGCGCACCGACTTGTGCAGCTCGCGGCGGGTACAGATCCAGTAACTGCGCTGGATGGTTTCGCCAGGCAGTACGCGGACCAGGGTCGGGTCGTGCCGGGCCATGTAGTTGGGCAGCACTGCAATGCCCAGCCCAGCACGTGCGGCCACCTGCTGGGCAATCACGCTGGTGCTGCGGAAGACCACGTTGGGCGCCCGGCAGAAGCTGTTGAGAAACAGCAGCTCCTGGCTGAACAGCAGGTCGTCGACGTAGCCGATCCAGCTGTGGCGGGCCAGATCCTCGCGGTTGCGCAGGGGTGGTGCGCGGTCGAGGTAGCCCTGGCTGGCATACAGGGCCAGGCGGTAGTCGGTGAGTTTGCGCGTGATCAGCAGGTCGGCGTTGGGCCGCTCCAGGTGAATACTGATCTCGGCTTCGCGGTTGAGGATGCTGACGAACCTCGGCACTGCCACCAGCTCCACTTCCAGCCCGGGATAGCGCTCGAACAGCGCGTTCATGCGCGGGGTGAAGAACATGATGCCAATGCCTTCGGTGACCCCCAGGCGGATCTTGCCCAGTGGGGTGATGGCCTGGGTGATTTCTTCCTGGGCCAGCAGGGCGACGTTCTCCATGGCTTCGGCGTGCTTGAGCAGGGCCTGGCCCGAAGGGGTCAGCTCATAGCCTTGGGCGTGTTGCACGAACAAGGCTGTGCCCAGGCTTTCTTCGATGCGCTCGATGTGCCGGGCCACGGTGCTGTGGGTGGTATTGAGGCGCTTGGCGGCGGTAAGCAGGCGGCCGCTGCGCTGCAACTCGAGGAAAAACCGCAGATCGTTCCAGTCGAACATGCTGATCCTTGTGGCTGTTCGTGGGCCCCTTTCGCGGGTGAATCCGCGAAGAGGCCTGTACAGAGTTGCCGCTGTGCTAAAACGCACAACCGCTGCGCGAAATCGCGTGTTTCACCCACGAAATTACGCACTAAGATGGATCGGGACAAGAATAATAATCAGGCCCGAGGTTGCACATGCCATCAGCCGATTCTGTCTTCGATTACGTGGTGGTAGGCGCCGGCCCCGCCGGGTGCCTGCTGGCCAACCGCTTGTCCGCCGACCCTGGTTGCCGCGTGCTGCTGCTGGAAGCGGGCGGGCGGGACAACTATCCCTGGATTCACATTCCCGTGGGTTACCTCTACTGCATTGGCAACCCACGCACCGACTGGTGCTTCAAGACCCAAGCCCAGCCCGGCCTGGGTGGTCGCGCATTGGGCTACCCGCGCGGCAAGGTGCTGGGCGGCTGCTCTTCCATCAATGGCATGATCTATATGCGTGGCCAGGCTGCCGACTACGACCACTGGGCCGAACAGGGCAACCCCGGCTGGGCCTGGAAGGACGTGCTGCCGCTGTTCAAGGCCAGTGAAAACCACTTTGCTGGCGCCAGCGAGCACCACGGCGGCGGTGGCGAGTGGCGGGTAGAACGCCAGCGCTACAGCTGGCCGATACTGGATGCCTTCCGCGACGCCGCCGAGCAAAGCGGCATCGCCAAGGTGGATGACTTCAACACCGGCGATAACCAGGGGTGTGGTTATTTCCAGGTCAACCAACGCAGTGGCGTGCGCTGGAATGCCTCCAAGGCGTTTCTGCGGCCGGTTCAGCACCGCGCCAACCTCACCGTGCTTACGGGTGTGCAGGTTGACCAGGTGCTGCTCAACAATACCCGCGCACGTGCGGTGAAAGCATTCTGGCAAGGCGCCTGGCACGAGTTTGCGGCTCGCCGCGAGATCGTGCTGTGTGCTGGGGCGGTCGGTTCCCCGGGCATCCTGCAACGCTCCGGCATCGGCCCCCGGCAATTGCTGGAAAGCCTGGGTATTGGCGTGCGCCACCACATGCCTGGCGTGGGTGGCAACCTGCAGGACCACCTGCAATTGCGGCTGATCTATCAGATCCGCAATACCCGCACCTTGAACCAGATGGCCAACAGCCTGTGGGGCAAGATGGGCATGGGCCTGCGCTACCTCTACGACCGCAGCGGCCCGCTGGCCATGGCCCCGAGCCAGTTGGGCGCGTTCGTGCGGTCCAGCCCCGACCAGGCCACCGCCAACCTGCAGTACCACGTGCAGCCGCTGTCGCTGGAGCGCTTCGGCGAGCCGTTGCACCGGTTCCCGGCCTTTACCGCCTCGGTCTGCAACCTGCGCCCGGCCAGCCGTGGGCGTATCGATATTCGTAGCACCGACATGCACAGCACGCCGCTGATCGACCCCAACTACCTGAGCGACCCCCAGGACTTGCAGGTGGCCGCCGATGCCATCCGCCTTACCCGGCGCATCGTTCAGGCCCCTGCCCTGGCCGTATTCGAGCCCGAGGAATATCTGCCTGGCGCGACCCTGCAAAGCGAACAGGACCTTATCGAGGCTGCCGGCAAGATCGGCACTACCATTTTCCACCCGGTGGGTACCTGCCGCATGGGCAATGGTGCGATGGACGTTGTGGATAACCAGCTGCGCGTGCATGGCATCCCCGGCCTGCGCGTGGCCGATGCCTCGATCATGCCGCAGATCACCTCAGGCAATACCTGTTCCCCCACCCTGATGATCGCCGAAAAGGCGGCACAACTGATCCTCAAAGGAGCTGCTACCCAGACCTACCTGAACGAAGACGCATTACCGACGCCCTGACCCGGGTGCGTGCAGTAGCGGCAGCTTGCGGTCGAAGGCTGCCGACAGTGGAACAACAAGAATAATCACTGTGGCCTGCGGGCCGAGGACAGCAACGATGTCGGATTACATTCAAGAGCAGGCTGCGGCGGCCAGCGGTTCCAACCGTCGTGAAGAACGCAAGATCATTTTCGCGTCATCCCTCGGGACGGTGTTCGAGTGGTATGACTTTTTTCTCTATGGCGCGTTGGCAGCGGTCATCAGCAAGCAGTTCTTTGCGGGTGTGAACGACACCACCGCTTTCATCTTCGCCCTCATGGCCTTCGCTGCCGGCTTCCTTGTGCGGCCGTTCGGTGCATTGGTGTTCGGCCGCCTGGGGGACATGATCGGGCGTAAATACACCTTCCTGGTCACCATCGTACTGATGGGGCTGTCCACTTTCGCCGTGGGCTTGCTGCCCACGTATGCCAGCATCGGCATCGCCGCACCGATCATTCTGGTGATACTGCGCATGCTGCAGGGCCTGGCGCTGGGCGGTGAGTACGGTGGTGCGGCCACTTATGTGGCCGAACATGCCCCCGCGGGCAAGCGCGGTTTCCACACCGGCTTTATCCAGTCCACCGCCACCCTGGGCCTGTTGTTGTCGTTGCTGGTGGTACTGGGCAGCCGCTATGTCAGTGGCGATCAGTTCGAAACCTGGGGCTGGCGCCTGCCGTTCCTGCTGTCGATCGTGCTGCTGGGCATTTCCACCTGGATCCGCATGAGCATGCATGAGTCGCCAGCCTTCGTGAAAATGAAGGCCCAGGGCAAGGTCAGCAAGTCGCCGATCCGGGAGTCGTTCACCTCGTGGCCGAACCTCAAAGTCGTACTGACCGCACTGTTCAGCATCAATGCCGGGCAAGCGGTGACCTTCTACACCGCGCAGTTCTACGTGCTGTTCTTCATGACCCAGATGCTGAAGGTAGACCCGGCCCAGGCCAATACCTTGCTGATCATCAGCGTGGTGATCGGTGCGCCGTTCTTCGTGTTTTTTGGCTGGCTGTCGGACCGTATCGGGCGCAAACCGATCCTGATGCTGGGCTTGCTCCTGGCCACGGTGCTGTACTTCCCGCTGTTCAAGGCCTTGAGCCACTATGCCAACCCACAAATTGACGCCGCCAGCCGCCAGGCGCCGATCGTGGTCACTGCTGATCCGCAAGGCTGCACGTTCCAGTTCGACCCGGTCGGCAAGGCCCGCTTCGACAGCCCGTGCGACAAGGTCAAGACCTTCCTGGTCAAACAGGGCCTGCCTTACAGCTCGGTCAGCGTAGCCGGCAGCGAGGTAGTGGTGAATGTGGGCGACAAGACCATCAACGGCTTCGACGAAGCCGCGATGCGTGCGGCGGTGGAGCAGGCAGGCTACCCGGCCAAGGCTGACCCCGCACAGGTCAACCAGGTGATGGTCGTGGTGCTGATCGTGGCGATGATCCTGATCGCGACCATGACCTACGGCCCGTTGGCCGCAGTGATGGTCGAGCTGTTCCCGACCCGCATTCGCTACACCTCGATGTCGCTGCCCTACCACATTGGCAACGGCTGGTTCGGCGGCTTCCTGCCCACCGTGTCATTTGCACTGGTGGTGTACACCGGGGACATCTTCTACGGGCTTTGGTACCCGATCCTGGTGACCGGCATCAGCTTGGTGGTGGGGATTTTCTGCCTGAAAGAAACCAAGGATGTGGATATCGACAAGATCTGAAAGCTGGCGCGGATCCTTGTAGGAGCGGCCTTGTGTCGCGATGGGCCGCGCAGCGGCCCCAGGATTT
>NZ_DKJF01000067.1:0-4893 GCF_002454615.1 Pseudomonas sp. UBA6699 | reverse complement strand
TGACAAACACCTGTCAGCCCTGATGCGATACCTGTGGGAGCTGGCTTGCCAGCGATAGGGCCGCTACAGGCCCCCAACAAGGCCACCCCATGCAACCCATCCCTTACTGGCGCCTGTCCAGCTTCTACCTGTTCTATTTCGCCCTGCTCGGTTCCACCGCGCCGTTCCTGGCCCTGTACTTCGACCACTTGGGCTTCAGCCCGGCGCGCATCGGCGAGCTGGTGGCCATCCCTATGCTGATGCGCTGCATTGCCCCCAACCTGTGGGGCTGGCTGGGCGACCGCAGCGGTCAGCGCCTGCTGATCGTGCGCCTGGGTGCGCTGTGCACGCTGGCCAGCTTCTCCCTGGTGTTCTTCGGCAAAAGCTACGCCTGGCTGGCGCTGGTAATGGCCCTGCATGCGTTCTTCTGGCACGCGGTACTGCCGCAGTTCGAGGTCATCACCCTGGCCCACCTGCATGGGCAAACGGCACGCTACAGCCAGGTGCGCCTGTGGGGCTCGATCGGCTTCATTCTCACCGTGGTGGGGTTGGGCCGTGTATTCGAGTGGTTGAGCCTGGACATCTACCCGCTGGCGCTGGTCATCATCATGGGCGGTATCGTCGCCGCCAGCCTATGGGTGCCCAATGCCCAGCCGGTGGAGCAGGGCGAGCGCAGCGCTGCCGGCGGCTTCCTGCGCCAACTGCGTGCGCCCGGGGTGATCGCCTTCTATGCCTGCGTGGCGCTGATGCAGCTCAGCCACGGCCCGTACTACACCTTCCTTACCCTGCACCTGGAACACCTGGGCTACAGCCGTGGCGCCATCGGTTTGCTGTGGGCACTGGGGGTAGTGGCCGAGGTGTTGATGTTCATGGGCATGAGCCGCCTGTTCGCCCGTTTCAGCGTGCAACGTGTGTTGCTGGCCAGTTTCCTGCTGGCCGCCGTGCGCTGGCTGCTGTTGGGCAACTTGGCGGCCGAGCCGGCGGTGCTGGTTTTCGCCCAACTGCTGCATGCGGCCACGTTCGGCTGTTTCCACGCCGCCAGCATCGCGTTCGTGCAGGCCAGCTTCGGCGCTCGCCAGCAGGGCCAGGGCCAGGCTTTCTACGCCGCGCTGTCGGGTACCGGCGGCGCGTTGGGGGCTTTGTATTCGGGTTACAGCTGGAAACTGCTGGGGCCCAGCTTCACCTTTGGTATGGCCAGTGCCGCAGCCTTGGCTGCAGCCGTTATCATTGGCCTTTGTTCGCAACCGACCAGGACCCGCCCCTGATGAGCATTCTCAGCGTTTTCCACACCGCCAGCCCGGCATTGCCGCACAAAGTGTTGACCCACCACGATGACATCGCCGCAACCCTGGCTGAACACGGCGTGCGTTTCGAGCATGCCGAACCTGGTGTGCGGGTGCGCCCAGGCACTGCGCAGGACGAGGTTTTGGCGGCGTGCCGCGCGTACCTGGACCAGCTGATGACCGCGCAGGGCAGCAAGGCATTCGTACTGCTCAACCGTGACGGCCAGGACCTGGCGCAGGTTGATGTGCGCGATGAACACGTGCATGACGCCGACGAGGTTTTCGCCGTAATCAGCGGGCGCGCGCAAGTGGGGCTGCGGGTGGGCGAGTGGGTGTATTCGGTGTTGTGCGAGAAAGGCGATCAATTGCACGTGCCGGCTGGCACGCGGCGCTGGGTGGAGCTAGGTGAGGCGCCGTTCTGCCTGGCCTTGCGTTTGTACGGCAGCGAGCAGGGGGCGCAGGCGAGGTTCACCGGAGATGTGAGTGCGCGGGCATTTCTGGGCATTGACGAGTTGTAATGCCTGCACCGGACTTTTTGTGGGAGCGGGCATGCCCGCGAACACCGGTGTAGCCGGTGCCAGCCATGTCACTGGATTCTTCGCGGGCACGCCCGCTCCCACACAAGTTCCCCGCTCGACTACGCAGACCCTAGGGCTGTGTTATCTCCACAGCATTCAGCGGTAGGTCGGCAAGGCAAACCGTTGCTGGCTCTGCAGCATCGAGATCACCGGCAGCTCACTGGCCTGTTCAGCCAGGTCCCGGCGGATGGCACTGATGGCCCACGACAGCTGCTCAGCGCTGTGCAATTGCCCATAGGTCAGTACGCGTCGGGTCACTTTGCCATCAGCCGCACGCAGGGTCAGCAGGACGCCGCCGTCCGGGCGAGCCTGGGTGGTCACTTCGTAGGCCGAAAATACCGAGACGAATTTTTGCTGTATAAGGTCCATAGCAACTCCTGGCTGTTGTGTGGCAGACATGAGTAGGTAGTTGCAGTGACCGTGCCAGAATCTGAATTCATGGAAAGTCCTTTAAATTCAGTGGCTTGCGATGCTTTTGCAGAAGCGCTTCCGTGCAGCTTGCAAGGTCGTGCATTTTGCACAGTGCAATTTGCACGAAGCGGGCGTTGGCTATCGGCGCAATAGAATATGAACCTTTGACCGTAATTGCGTGCCTGACAAACACTTGGGCAATCATTTACGCAAGGAGGTTCCCGATGACCAGCCAAGCCGCACACGCCACCATGACCGATGACGAAACCGCAGCCTTTGCCGAGCAGGTGTTCGAACGAGCCCGCCAGGGCGATGCCGAGATGCTCGAGCGCTTGCTCGCCAGCGGCCTGCCGGCCAACCTGCGTAACCACAAAGGGGACACCCTGGTCATGCTGGCCAGCTACCACGGTCACCATGACGCAGTGCGTGTGCTGCTGGCCCACGGCGCCGACCCGCTGATTGCCAACGACAACGGCCAGTTGCCGATAGCCGGTGCCGCCTTCAAGGGTGACCTGGCAATGATCCGCCTGTTGCTCGAGCACGGCGTGCCGGTAGACGCAGCGGCCCAGGATGGGCGCACGGCGCTGATGCTGGCGGCCATGTTCAACCGCTGCGAGATCCTTGATTACCTGTTGGCCGAGGGCGCCGACCCGGCGCGCCAGGACGCCCGCGGGGCCACCGCGCTGATGGCCGCGCGCACCATGGGCGCGGTGGATACGGCAGCACGCCTGCAAGTGCAGGCCGGCTAACGGCCTGGGGGCATTTGCGGCTATCCTTGGCGACTTTCACCCGCCGCAGGCCCCCCTCATGAAAACTCAGTTGCTCGAATTCATCAGCCTCATTGGTGCTGGCTGCATGCGCGAGGCCGACATCGAGCGCATCGCCGACGAGGCCGCTCAGGCTTACGCCGACCCGGCCGCGTTCCTCGCCGCCAACCCTGATATCAACTACGACGACACCTTCCCGATCCCGCTGGGCGAATGGGTGGTGCTGGGCAGCCTGCCGGACACCGTGGTGTTCCAGGCCGACAGCTACCAGGCGCTGTTCCAGCAGATCAGCGACTCGTTCGACAACAGCGTGCCGTTCACCCTCAAGCCCAAACAACTGGCCCGCACCGAGCCGCTGACTGCCTTGAACCGCATTCAGGTGCAGATGGGCGCGCTGAACAAGGAGGCCGGCGGTTATGTGCTGCTGAACTTCAGCCAATTGCTGGATGACGAGCTGCAGATGGTGATGGTGGGCCAGCACGACCTGGCGCGGGTGCTGGAACTGGGCGCGGAGCTGGGAATCAAGGTCGAGCCAGCCCTTGAAGCGCTGAAAGTTGCCGTGCATGCCTGAGGGCCTGTACAGCCAACCCAAAACTTCAGCCCAGCGCGGTATCCAGAAACATCATGACCGCAAACCCACCCATCAACCCCAGGGTCGCCGCCGTCTGGTGCCCGTTGCGGTGTGTTTCGGGAATCACTTCGTGGCTGACCACGAAGATCATCGCCCCCGCCGCCAGGCCCATGCTGATGGGGTAGGCGAGGGCGAAGCCGGTCGAGATGCCGAGCCCGATCACCGCCCCCAGCGGTTCCATCAGCCCCGAACCAATGGCCACCAGCGCAGCCTTGAAGTTCGACAAGCCGGTAGCGCGCAAGGCCAGCGCCACGGCCAGGCCTTCGGGAATATCCTGGATGGCAATGGCGCTGGTCAGCGGCAGGCCGATGTTCAGGTCGCCGTTGGCAAAGCTCACGCCAATCGCCATGCCCTCTGGCAGGTTGTGCAAGGTGATCGCCAGCACGAACAGCCACACCCGGTTGATGCGCTCGGCATCGGGGCCACACGGGCCGGTGCTTTCATGCTCATGCGGGGTGAAGCGGTCCAGGCCCAGCATCAGTAGCACGCCCAGGCCCATGCCCAGCACCACGGTGAACGCCGCCGCCGGGCCGCTGCCGGTGATTTCGCGGGCGGCGTCCAGCCCCGGCAGAATCAGCGAAAACGAACTGGCTGCCAGCATCATGCCGGCGGCGAAGCCCAGCATCACGTCCTGGGTGCGTGCGCTCACATCGCGCAGCACCACCGCCAGCACTGCCCCCAGTGCCGTGGCGCCGAACCCGGACAACCCGCCCAGCAGCGCCAGGTGCAGGTTGTCGGCATGGTCGCCGTTCACCGCGTTCCAGAAGCTGGCCGCCAGCAATGCACAAACCGCCAGCAGGCTCAGCGCCAGCCCGGCGCTGAGCCACGGGGCATTCACGACCTGTTGGCGCCAGGCGTTGCGCAGCGAGGGTGGGGTAGGGCTTTGCGGCTGTGCGACGGGCATGCGGACCTCGGTTCAATGGCTGCTGGCAGTTTACTCAGGGACCTGCCGCCACCGCCAAGGATTCCCTTCTATTGCCGTGATAGCTGACTATGCTGTGCAGCACAGCCTTTGAAAGGGAGTCAAAGCATGGGGTCGACATTCAACAGCCTGGTTGGGCTGATCATTCTGGCGCTGGATATCTGGGCCATCCTCAACGTGATTAAGAGCGGCAGTGAGGTGGGCAGCAAGGTGTTGTGGATTTTGCTGATCGCACTGCTGCCCGTGGTGGGCCTGGTGATCTGGGCCATCGCCGGGCCGCGGGGGAATGTGCGGATCTGAATGCCTGTGCTGGCCCTATCGC